>CAYFRC010000022.1:0-13534 GCA_964345325.1 uncultured Oscillospiraceae bacterium | reverse complement strand
TGGGCCTGGTCGGCGAATCCGGCTGCGGAAAGACGACGGTCGGAAAGACGCTGCTCAACCTGATCCCCAAGACGCGGGGCGAAGTGCTCTTTAACGGCACGACGCAGTTAGATACCCTCTCCTCCGAGGGCGTGCGCCGCTTCCGCCCCAAGATTCAGATCATCTTTCAGGATCCGTATTCGTCGCTCTCCCCGAGGCTGCCCGTGGGCGAGATCATCGGCGAGGCGGTGCGCGAGCACGGGATCGTGCCCGCAGGCGAATTTGACGCATACATCACGCGCATCATGGAGGCGTGCGGTCTGCAGGAATACCAGAAGGACCGCTATCCGCACGAGTTTTCCGGCGGCCAAAGGCAGCGCATCTGCATCGCCCGCGCGCTCGCGCTCAACCCCGATTTTATCGTGTGCGACGAGCCGGTCTCCGCACTGGACGTGTCCATTCAGGCGCAGATCATAAACCTCCTGGAGGATTTGCAAAAGCGCTTCGGGCTGACGTATCTGTTTATCAGCCACGACCTGTCCGTCGTGCAGCACATCTCCAAGACCGTGGGCGTCATGTATCTGGGCAATATGGTGGAATTCGCAGGCAAGAAGGAGATATTCCAAAACCCGCTGCACCCCTACACGCAGGCGCTCTTCAGCGCGATCCCCGTGCCGGACCCGACGGTCAAGATGAACCGCATCATCTTGGAGGGCTCGATCCCATCGCCCAGCAATCCCCCCTCCGGCTGCAAATTCCACACGCGCTGCCGCATGTGCAAGAAGGTCTGCTCCGAAAAGGTGCCGAGGACGATCGACATGGGCGGCGGCCACAGCGTGGCGTGCCACATCTACGACAAAGACAGCGGCTATGGCGCGTAAAGACGAAGCGTGGGACGACGGGCGCACCATAGCGGACATGAACGCGGACGGCATGCCGTGGTACGCGCCCAAGGAGGAACGCGCGCCCGAAAGCGGGGAACAAATAACGCCCCGACAGGAGCGGTTCGCCGTGTGGGGCGCGCTCAAGGCGGGGCTGCTCGTGGTCGGCGTTTTCAGCGTTGCGCTGATATTGTTCGTGCTGTTTTGCACGCAAGTTTGGTTGAGATGGGAAATCGCGGGACGCGGCGAATATGCCGTGTCCCGCGCTTGGGTTTATACGGAGCAGGTCTTTCGCGCGACGACGATCTCCTCGTCCGCCGCGATCACGTAGACGCGGACGGCGGAATCTTCGGCGGAAATCAATGCGTCCGCAGGGTTTTCGGCGTTTCGCGCGTCGTCCAAGCGCAGCCCGAGAAAGGCGAAGCTGTCCGCGACGCGCTTTCGGAGCCAGAAGGCGTTTTCGCCGATGCCGCCCGTGAAGGAGAGCGTATCGAGCCCGCCCATCTCCGCGACGAACGCGCCGATCCACTTCACGATGCCGTTGATGTACACGTCTACCGCAAGCGCTGCGCGCGGGTTTCCGCGAAGCGCGGCGTCATACACGTCGCGCAGGTCGCCGCTCACGCCGCTGATGCCCTTGAGCCCGCCGTTTTTGCACAGCGCGCTCTCGATTTCCTCCATCGAAAGCCCCTGCTTTACGAGGTGCGGGATGACAAAGGCATCCATGTCGCCCACGCGGGAGGAATGGATCAGCCCCGTCTGCAGGGAGAGCCCGAAGGTCGTGTCGACGCTCTTTCCGTCCTCGATCGCGCAGAGGGAGCCGCTTCCGCCCAAGTGGCAGGAGACCATGCGCCCCGTCGCGCCCTGCGCCTTTTCCACAAACGCCGCGCTGTACTCGTGCGACGCGCCGTGATAGCCCATGCGGCGCACGCCGTAGCGCTCCGTCCAATCGAAGGGCACGCCGTAGGTCGCGCGCTCCAAGGGAATCGTTTGGTGAAACGCCGTCTCGAACGCGCCGACGAACAGCGCATCGGGCAGGAGCGGCTGCATCTGCTCGATGACGGCGAGATACGGCGCATTGTGCGCGGGCGCGACCGTCATGCTGTCGCGCATCCCCTGAAGCACGTCCTCCGTCAGCACGTGTACGCCCGAAAAGCCCTTGGACAAAACCGTCTTAAAGCCGACGCGCTCGATAGCGCCCGCTTCTTCCGCGATATCCGCCATGTCGGACAGAAAGCGCTTCAGCCCGTATGCATAGGTGGGGATGGGGATGTCCTTTTCGGAGAGCGCTTTGCCGTTTTTGTCCGAAAAGGCGTAGATGCCCTTGTCGCCGTCGCCGATGCGCTCGATGCGGCATTTCGCGAGCGTCCTTTCCTCGGGCATTTGCAGCAGCTTGCACTTGAGGGAGGTGCTCCCCGCGTTGATGATCAATACGGTCATTGTATCAGCTCCTTTTCCCGTATTGTACCACATTCGGCGCGAAACTCCTGTAAAAGATAGGAAAATTCGTTGCATTTGGCGCGAAATCGTGCTATACTGTACTATGCGTTTATGGGCATACAAAATGTATGCTACTATAAGGAGGTCACCGGAATGCAAGCCTTAGTCACTATCTTTAACGTCCTTCTCGTGCTCAACGCCATTGGGCTCATCGTCGCGGTATTGATGCAGCAGGGAAATACCGCCGGTCTCGGCTCCGTCGGCGGCGGTGCGGAGACCTTCTTCGGCAAGAATAAAGCAAAGACCATCGAGGGCAAGCTCGAAAAGTATACCAAGTACGGCGTCGTTTCGTTCGTCATCCTCGCCGTGCTCGTGACCGCGCTCTCTTCGCGGCTCGATTCCACCCGCACGCCCTCCGTCTCCGCGCCCGTCGCGGCGGAGGAACCTGCAGCGGTCGATACCGCAGAGACCGAGGAGACCACAGCGGAGGAAGCTCCTGCAGAAGAACCCGCAGCGGAAGAGACTCCTGCGGAAGAGGCGAATACCGAGGGCTGATTTCGCACCGCATAAAAACATCGGCGCCTTTCCGAATTTGTTCGGAAAGGCGCTGTTTCTTGCATCGGGGGACAATAAAACCCCGTAAAACCCAATGGGCGTTACGAGGCTTATTGTAATTAATTGATTTATTATAATCCGCCTTTTTGCGCAACTTATTGTACATTATCTACATTATCCGTCCTCAGTCCGTTGTGGTCGTAACTGAACTGTACAGTTTATAAAAATCCGACGGAGAGGCGGTTACCCAGCGCACTATGAAAATGCCCTGCCGCCTGAGGCAACAGGGCATTTTGCTTGATTTTTCAGCCTGCGAATGCTGTTCTGTTCGCGGGTAATGAAAATGGCTATACAGGCGTGCGTTCCGAGTTGGAGCGGAAGACCTCATTAGCACAGAGTTTGCAAACGAATCTGCGCAATCATCTACACTACCCTCAGCACTTCGTGGGCTGTGGTGAACACCTCAAATGTATATTCTCCCAAATGCGCTTTAGGTGTATATGTTGTCACTGGATCACTTTCTCTTGGTTGTCAATGGAAACCCTCTCACGTGACATACATCTACCACGCAAAATCTCCAACGTCTTCTGAAGAAACATCTTTTTTTACTATTTCACCCTTATTATTGTAAATATGCCCCTTTCCATTATGTTCTTCTACATACCACCCCCTGTCGTTCTATCCAAAGGCTCAATGCTATCATATTTGCAATCGAGGATTAACCCGTCTGTCAGTGAATATAATCCCTCATCATCCCTCGTATTTATTAGCCGAAAAAACTCTCCACATTTATATTCGTCACCTTCCCGATATATCGGCCTTTCGATATCTTCATAAACAGGATCAATAATATATTCAAATGATTTATCTATTACTCCGTATTTTCCGATCCCTTTCTCGCAAACAATCGCCAGTCCATCTTCCCATTCCCCCGCATATTCGAATCGGCGTCCCGTGACATCATTCCCTTGATAATCAACATAGTACGACGTTTTTTCATCCGTCGATACGATTGCAAGTCCCTCTTGAAAAGACGGCGTCGCTCCAAACCCATTTACTTCCGCCTTAAACTTTGCTTCGGTTACAGGCGTTTTCTCCTTGTTGTCATATATATAGAAATGTTCTCCATTATCGTCGCTTTTAAAAACATACCGTTCCTCTTCAGATGCACATTCAGCGCTGCCTGCGGCTAAAAATGCATTCATTAGGATTACAACCAACAGTATCCAATTCATTATACTTTCTCTTCTTGTTCTCATGATATCCTCCTATCGGTTCTTTTAACCTCTTGATATAGATTCGCCTCATGTCTTACGAATCTTGCATTACCGAGTCATAAAATAAGGTGGTTTTAAAGGCGCATCTGTTTCCCGGTTAGTTCCGTTTCATCATCGTATACGTATTCACGATACCTGAACGGGTTCAAGTTAGCAAGCATGCTGTATGCTGTTGTCAAGGACCAACGATGCCCACAGGTTTACCCCAAGCATCGTACCTGTATTTTGCCGTATTATTACCCGTACTGTCAAGTATCGCGACTATATCTCGGCTATAAATTGTGCGTGTGGTAGTACATCACACCGTTAAATTCAGCCATCTGCGGTCTGCTGTCCTTGTCATAGAAGAAGTACAAGATGTTATTACCTTCATAATTGGCTTGCCATGCAGCATGTAGTCGGTGGTTGTAGTAATGCCATTCTCCGCAACAGTCTTCCGTGTGCGCAAACCATTGAAATCATATTTGAACTGCACGGTCGTACCTGCCTTGCTCATCTGAAGCAACTGCCAGCGCCCCATATATACGTCCACGTACCGTCGCTCAGCGTGTCGCCAAAAGAGTCACGACCACCGGCGTAGCCGGTGGTCGTGATTGTGTCAGTTGTCCCTGCTGCGCGGCGGGCGATGGCTTTTTTCGCTGCGCGGGGGATAGGCGGTCTTTCGCGGCGGGTATTTCCCCTGCGGCGGGCGCGAGCTGCCGCAGCCCCTTTCGTACCGGGGGCGGGCAGAGCGCGGCGGGAAGGGTTTTTGCTGCGCGGCGGGCGCGCGCACGGGCTCCGGCGGGCGCAGATCCACGGATTCGTCGATGCCGGTGTGCACTTCCTCCATGAGCGCCGTAAGCGCTGCGGCGAGCGCATGTTCGGGTTCCGCCTCGGACAGGATGCGCCGCGCCATGTGCAGCGCGCCCTCCGTTTGCCCGTTCTCCATGCGCTCCGCGAGGCCGCCGTACAGCCTCTCGAGGCGGGCTTTGCGGATTTCCTCGCCAGTGGGCGCGGGGCGGCACAGGATTTTCGCGCCGGTAATCTTGCGGTATTCCCACATGCGGGATACCTCCCTGCCGCACACGAAGGTGATCGCCATGCCTTCCTTTCCGGCGCGGCCGGTTCTGCCGATGCGGTGCACGTAGTATTCCACGTCCTGCGGCATGTCGTAGTTGAACACCGCGTCCACATCGTCGATATCCAAGCCCCTTGCGGCGACGTCGGTTGCGACAAGCGCGTCCACCGTGCCCTGCTTGAAGCGCGCCATGATCGCGTCGCGCTCCATCTGCCGCATATCGCCGTGCAGCCCTGCGACCTGAAAGCCGCGCGCCTGCATGCGCGTGACGACGTCTTCCACGCCGAGCTTCGTGTTGCAGAAGATGAGCGCGCGCTTGATGTCGTACAGCACCATAAGGCGGCTTAAAAGCTCCGTCTTTTGCAGCGGGCGCACGTTGATGTAGAGCTGCTCAATGGTATCGACGGTCATTTCCTTTGGCGCGATGCGTACGGAAACGGGGTCGTTGAGGTATTTCCGCGCGAGCGAGAGGATCGGAAGCGGCATGGTCGCGGAAAAGAGCGCCATCTGCTTATCTTCATTTGTGCCCGACAAGATGGTTTCGATATCGTCGCGAAAGCCCATGTCGAGCATTTCGTCCGCTTCGTCGAGTATACAGATTTTGATGTCGGAGAGGTCGAGACTGCCGCGCCGCATGTGGTCCATGACCCTGCCGGGCGTCCCGACGACGACCTGTACGCCCCAACTTAATTCGCGCAGCTGCCGTTCGATGGGCTGGCCGCCGTATACGGCGAGCGCGCGCAGCCCGCGAATGAATCTGCCGAGTTTCATGATTTCGCCCGCCGTCTGTACGGCGAGTTCGCGCGTGGGGCACAATACGAGCGCCTGCACGCGCCGATCCGATGCGTCCACCGCCTGAACGAGCGGGATGCCGAACGCGGCGGTCTTGCCGGTTCCGGTCTGCGCCTGCCCGATCACGTCGCGCCCTTCGAGCATGGGCGGGATCGCGCCCTGCTGGATGGGGGTGGGCTGTTCGTAGCCAAGTTCGTCGATGGCTTTTTGTACTTCCTCTGTGATGGAAAAGGTAAATCTTTCTGCCTGCATAGGTTCCTTTCTTTCTGTGGGTCCGTGTCGTTTTTAAAGCGTATTCGATTATATATAGCACATTTGCATTTCCTCCATAAAAGATAGGGGTTAAGTTTCGCGCAAAGCGAGGATTTAACGCAAAAAACGCCGATTTCCCCCGAAGGAGAAACCGGCGTTTTGGAAAATGGCGCTATTTCCCGATCTGTTCCGCGTCAAAGGAGCCGTCGAGCTGTGCGATCTTGGGGAGCCACGCCTTATACCGCTCGAAGGAGAGCGGCGGCTTTCCGAGCACATAGTGGTTTGCGCCGCGCGTCCCGTCCTCCAGCGTCCATTCGATGAGGAAGAGCCTCTGATCGCCGTGGGAGATGCGCAGCGGCGCGACCTCGACCGTTTCGTTGGCGCGCGCCGTAAACGATCCCTTGAGCACCGTTTCGCCCGTGTCCGCGTCGCGCACGGCGTAGGCGCCCTTTTTCTCGCCAAAGGTATCGTTTCCCGCCATCAGGCGGATGTGCCAGCTTTCCGGCTCCGAAAACATCAGGCAGATGTCCTGCTGCGAGCGGCGGATGTAGTAGTAGGCGAGCTTTTTTATGAAATCGTAGCTCACGACGGCATCGGAGAACTGCGGCCATCCGTCGATGATGTTCCACCAGATGATGCCCGTCCTGCGCCACTTCATGCAGCGCGTCAGCTCGATAAAGAATTTCTTCGCCTCCGCCTGCGAGATCTGCGAGGCGAGGATGAAATCCTCCAAATTGTCCATGTCGCGCCCGAATAACTCGTGAATCTGGTCGTTCATGAGGCGGATGCGGTAGGCATACGGGCCGTCCTCGCCGTACATTTCAGCGGCGTGGGTCAGCCATTCGTCGTTATTCTGCCACGGCCAAAGCTTGTCCTCGCTGATGAAGGTGCGGATGGAGGACAGACTGTTGCAGCCGTGATAGCCCGTCTCGCTCGCGAAATGGGAGGCTGCCCGCGTGTAGAACGCGCTCTTGAAATAGTCGCGCGGACCCCAAAGGTGCTGCTCGGGCATGAGGCGGTTGAGCTTTGCGATGTCGCCGTTCGCGCGGCGGAATGTCTCGCGCGACACGTAGGGCGAGGACGGCAGATACGGGCGGAACGGGTCAAGCCGCGTCACGACCTGCGGGAGCACCTCGCGCGTGATGCGGTTGACGGCGGGGTCGAGCCCCGCCTCCCACGTCGAGCCGCAGGTGTCGCACTCGTTGTCGCCGCTCCAGAGGATGATCGAGGGGTGATTGCGCAGCTTTGTCACGATCTTCTCCGCCTCGTCCCGCATGACGGACAGAAACGCCTCGTCCAGCGGATAGCTCGCGCACGCCATGGTGAAATCCTGCCAGACCATGATGCCGTTTCTGTCGCACAGGTCGAAAAAGGCGTGGTCTTCGTAGACGTTGCCGCCCCAGCAGCGCAGGATGTTGCAGTTCGTGTCCTTCCAAAGCGCGAGCATTTTCTCGTAGCGGGCGGCGTCGCGGCTGTGCAGGGCATCCGCGGGCACCCAGTTGGAGCCCTTGCAGAAGATCGGCTCGCCGTTGATGAGGAAGCGGAATTCGCCGCCATATTCATCCGTCACGTCCGTGCGGTCGAGCTTCACGGTGCGGATGCCGAAGATCGCGTCTTTTTCCGCGATGGGGGTTCCGTTGTGCAAAATCTGCGCCGTCACATGGTACACGGGGTGTTCGCCGTAACCGTTCGGCCACCAAAGCTGCGGATTCTCGACGGCAAACTGCGTGCGTCCCATGACGAAGCGCAGGGGGATTTCGTGCTCCGATTTCGTCTCGCCGTTGAGAGACACGCTAAGGCGCAGCGAAAGGCCTTCGTAATTGCGCACGTCCGTATGGCACTTGTATTGGCAGAGGATGGTTGCGCGCCCGGAATCGATGGATACGGTCGCGAAATACAGGCTCGTGATCTCCGTCGGCTCCTCGATTTCGAGCGAAACGCCGCGCCACAGGCCGGCAGACACCGTTCGGGGCATGATGTCCCACCCATATGCGGACGGGGGCTTGCGCGTGCGCAGCGCCTCGTACCCGCCGACGAGGCCGGAGGAATAGGCATCCAAATCCCCCTTCGCGGCCTCTAAAATGGGCGAATGCAGGTCGACCTGGAGGCTGTTTTTGCCCCCCTTCAAAAGATGCGTCACCTCGAAGCGGTGCTCGATGAGCGCGTTCGCGCTCGATGCGAACTTTTCCCCGTTCAGGAAATAGTCCGCGAAACAGTCCACGCCCTCAAAGCGCAAAAACGCGCGCTGCCCCTGTTCGAGCGCGGGCGCGTCAAACGCTCTCTGGTAGATCCAGCGATAGAATTCGTATTTGCGCAGCAGCTTCACGTTGTTGCCGAAGAAGATGTCCGGCAAAATGCCCGCATGCATGAGGTCGATCTCGACGTTTCCGGGCACGGTCGCGGGGATGGTGAGAAAATCGTCCATACCCTGTTCGTCTGAAAAGGAGAGCTGATATCTGCCGTTCAGAGAGATGCTTTTCATGTCGCATTGCTCCTTTCGATTTTATCGTCCAAAGGGGAATTGTGCGATGGGGAGATAGCGCAGAACTCCGCCTGTGCGGGCGCTTTCGTACAGCACCAGGCAGGGCGGCGCCCACGAAATGGGTTCAGGCTCCGGCAGGGGGAGTCCGTCCGGGCGGATGTCCCGCGCGACGGTCACGTGTGCCCTGTACGGCTTGGGATCGAACGGTAAGCCCTCCTCGGACAGCGCCTGACGGATTTCCTCCGAAAGCGAACGATAGCTCTCGCCGTTTTCGACGCCCGCCCACAATATGCTGCCCTTGAAGATGCCGCTGCCCGAAAGCGTAAGGCGGTGCGGTGCGGCATTTGCGGCGCAGCGCGCGCCGATGTCCTTCAGAGTTTCAAGGCGATTCGGCGCAATCTCGCCGACGTATCGCACGGTGATGTGGTAGTCCTCGCACCTGACGTATTTCCCCGGCAGGGTATTCTTGGCGAGAAACGCCATGGCTTCCGCGCCCTTCCGCGCTTCCTCGGGAAGCGGTATCGCAAAAAACACGCGCATGGGGCAGTCCTCCCTTGCTTGATGCACCCATTGTACCCCATTCGGCGGCGCTTTGCAATCCCTGCCCAAACAAATCGGGACGGAGGACGCACTTTATGCAATTATACAATTTTTACATGATGCTTTACGCAAAAAGATTGCCTTCCGTTCTGCTCGTCTGCTATAATGAGGGGTACACGTCAGTAGGAGGAAAGCGAATGAAACAAACGACTTCGGGGCGCATCGAACTCTTTATTGCGGCGATCTTGTGGGGAACGTCTTTTTTTATGATGAAAAACACCGTGGAGAGCGTGCCGCCCGCGCTGCTGCTCGCGATCCGCTTCGCGATCGGCGCGGTTGCGCTCACGCTCATCAGCGGGAAAAAGCTCCTTTCCGTTACGGGAAAACAGGTCGCGAAAATCGCGTTCATCGCGCTGTTTCTCTCGGCGGCGTGCATCGTGCAGACGATGGGGCTCGTGGACACTACGCCCGGGAAGAACGCCTTTTTGACGTCGATCTACTGCATCCTCGTGCCGTTTTTGCTTTGGATCGTCGTGCGCAAGCGCCCGAAGACAAAGAGCTTCGTTGCGGCAACCGTGTGCCTCATAGGGATTGCGCTGGTTTCGCTGGACGGGGATCTGTCGATCCGCTACGGCGACAAGATGACCCTGCTGTCGGGGCTGCTGTTTGCGGGGCAGATCGTGGCGGTCGAATTATTGACGGGAGATATCGATCCGCTGCCGCTGTCCGCACTGCAGTTTTCCTTTGCGGCGGTGTACTGTTATGCCGCGCACAGGGTGATGGAGCCTGCCGTCGCGCTGACGCAGGTGCCGCGCGATGTTCTGATCGGGCTCGTCTTCCTGGGCCTGTTCCCGACGGCGTGTTCCTATACGTTCCAGATTATCGGGCAGAAGAAGGTCTCCGCGAATACGGCGGCGCTCATCCTGTCGCTGGAAAGCGTATTCGGCGTGCTTGCGAGCGTGCTGTTTTTCGGCGAGGTGCTGACGGCGCGGCTCGTGCTCGGTTTTGCGGTCATCTTTCTGGGTGTCGTGATATCGGAGACGGACATCTTGCGTTTTTTACGATGAAGTGATATACTTTATACTATCGAGAGTTTTGGCATCGAAGCCGAAAAGCGGTGGAGGATAAAAAGAAAAAACATGGCGGAAAATCTGAAAAGGGAAGTTTTACCGGTGCTGGCGCTGCGGGGCATCGTGGCGTTTCCGAATGTCATGACGCGCATCGACGTCGGCAGGCTCGCCTCGGTCTCCGCGCTCGAAAAGGCGATGGAAGTGGATCAGAGGCTGTTTGCGGTGGCGCAAATAGACGAAAACGAGGAAAACCCCACGCGCGAAGGCCTGTATGCCGTGGGCACCATCGTCAAGGTGAAGCAGGTTGTCAAGGTGCAGGAGGATCTGCTGCGCGTCGCGGTGATCGGCGAAGCGCGCGCGGAACTCGTGAAGCTGCACGAAAAGAAGGATTTCTTGGAGGCGGAGGTTCTGCCTATCGAAGACGTGGGCTCCGCCGACGATTTGGACTGCATCGCGCATATGCGCGTCATGCAGCAGCAGTATAAGGAAATCGTCTCCGCGCGCGGGCTGATCGGAGAGACGGTGCAGGGCATTTTGGGCGCAAACGAGCCCGGCGAGGCGGCGGACATGATCGCCTCGAGCCTTCCCATCTCGGCGGAGGATCGCATGGCGGTGCTCGGCGAGCGCGACATCGCGAGCCGCTGCGCGAAGGTAATCTCCATTCTGGTCAGGGAGAGCGCTATCGCGAAATTGGAGGAGAAAATCCGCATCGCCGTGCACGAGGGCATGGACGAGCGCCAAAAGGAATTTTTCCTGCGAGAACAGCTCCACGCGATCCACGAAGAATTGGGCGATACGGACGAGACGCTGTGCGACAAGCTCTATGAAAGGCTGGAGGCATCGCCCATTTCGGGCGTGGCGCGGCAGAAGGTGACGGACGAGCTGCACCATTACGAGAGCAGCATCGGTAACGGTCCCGAAGCGAATATCTCCCGCAGCTATATCGAGACGATGCTGGATTTGCCGTGGGGCAAGTACAGCGAAGAAGCCATCGACATGAAAAAGGCGCGCAGGGTCTTGGAGCAGGACCACTACGGGCTGAAAAAGGTCAAGGAGCGTATTTTGGAATACCTCGCCGTGCGCGGGATGAATGCGAAGACGAGAACGCCGATCCTCTGCCTTGTGGGGCCTCCCGGGGTGGGGAAGTCCATTGCGCGGGCGGCGGGCAGGGAATATGTGCGCATGTCTCTGGGCGGCGTTCGCGACGACGCGGAGATTCGCGGCCACAGGCGCACGTATCTGGGCGCGATCCCGGGGCGGATCATCTCGCTCATCAAGACGCCGGGCGTCATGAATCCCCTGTTTCTGTTGGACGAAATCGACAAGATGGCGTCCGATTTTCGCGGGGATCCCGCCTCGGCGATGCTCGAGGTGCTCGATCCCGAGCAGAACGCCGCCTTTTCCGATCACTATCTGGAGGCGCCGTTCGACCTGTCGCGCGTGATGTTCGTGACGACGGCGAACAGCCTGGAGGGCATCCCCGAGCCGCTTCGCGACCGCATGGAGATCATCGCGGTCGAAGGATATACGTTAGAAGAAAAGGTGCAGATTGCAAAGCGCCACCTGTGGCCCAAGCAGCGCAAGGAGCACGGCTTCAAGCAGAAGGCGCTCACCATCGCGGACGATGCGATCCGCGATATCATCGACCGATACACGCGCGAATCGGGCGTAAGGCAGCTCGAGCGCGAGCTTGCGGCGGTGTGCCGCAAATGCGCCGTGAAATACCTTGAAACCCCCAAGGACAAGCGCGGGGAGATGCAAATTCAAAAGGAGCAGATTGAAAAACTGCTCGGCGCAAACAAGTTTTCGCGCATGCAGGTGCTGAAGACGCCGGAAATCGGCGTGGTCAACGGGCTCGCGTGGACGCCCTACGGCGGGGAGACGCTCTCCGTCGAAGTCGCATCGATGCAGGGCAGCGGCGCGGTGGAGCTTACGGGGCAATTGGGCGACGTGATGAAGGAATCCGCGAAGGCAGCGTACAGCTACATCCGCACGAAGGCGGATTCGCTGGGCATCGTGGAGGACTTTCACAAGAGCCGGGATTTGCACATCCACGTGCCCGAGGGCGCGACGCCCAAGGACGGGCCGAGCGCGGGCGTCGCGCTGACGTGCGCGATGGTATCCGCGATCACGGGCCGCCCCGCGCGGCAGGACGTGGCGATGACGGGGGAGATCACGCTCTTAGGGCGCGTTCTTCCCATCGGCGGCGTCAAGGAAAAGCTGCTCGCGGCGTACCGCATGGGGATCGGCACCGTGCTCTTGCCGAAGGAAAACGAAAAGGATTTGGAGGAGCTGCCCGACGACGTGCGCGGCATGCTCGATATACGGCTGATTTCGGACGTGGGTCAGGCGATCGGAAACGTGCTGACCGCGCCGCATTAGGGGAAGGGGAACCATGCTGCTGATTCGCTCGTCTAAATTCATAACTTCGCTGACGGCGCTTGCCCCCTTTGAGGGGCAGGGGCTGCCCGAGGTCGCGATGGTAGGAAAGAGCAATGTGGGAAAATCCACGCTCATCAACCGCGTCACGGGCAACGGCAAACTGGCGCGCACCTCGCAAGAGCCGGGGAAGACGCGGCTCATCAACCTGTACAATATCAACGACGAATTGATATTGACGGACCTGCCCGGGTTCGGCTTCGCGCGCGCGCCGCGCGAGGAAATCAAGAAATGGGCGGGGATGATCGAGGGCTATCTCTCGAAGAACGTGAACCTGCGCTATGCTTTCCAGCTCGTGGACATCCGCCACGCGCCTACCAAGGACGACGTGCTCATGACGGACTATCTCAGGCACTACAACATCCCATTCACCGTCGTTGCGACGAAGGCGGACAAACTCTCCCGCGCCGCACAGGGCAGGCAGATTCCCCTAATCTGCCGCACCCTCGCCGTGCAGCCGTGGCAGGTTGTCTCGTTTTCGGGCACGACGGGGCAGGGGAAGGAAGCAATTTTGGACATTTTGGAAGATGTCTCAACAAAAAAGGAAGTGGCGGAAAATGAAAACATGTAGATTGCTCGCGATTGCGCTGCTTTTCGCGCTGCTCTGCGCTTCGTGTTTTGCGGAGGAAGCGGATATGGGCGTAACGCCCGCACCAACGGAGGCGCCTGCCGCGACGGAAGAACCATCCCCCGAGGAAACGCCGTCCCCAACGGAAACGCCCGCACCAACGGAGGCGCCTGCCGCGACGGAAGAACCATCCCCCGAGGAA
>CAYFRC010000021.1:0-14243 GCA_964345325.1 uncultured Oscillospiraceae bacterium | reverse complement strand
GTGCAACTCCCCCTCCCCACGGCCGTCGTCTCTCGTCCCGTCCGTGTTTTCTACCACGATCGTCGCCGTCGGGTTCATGCCCTTCATCTTCCTTCGAATGGGCGATTTTTGCGTCTCGGGCGTGCAGCGGTTGACGATGATGAGGTCTGCGTTGCGCGGACCGTCCGTCATAAACTGCCGCATGTTGGTCATATAGGTGTCAAACGTGGTCGCATCGATGAGCGCGACGAGCTGCGCCAACGTCCATTTTTCGGGAATCTGCTGGCTGAACAGGAAATCCAGCACCCAGATGGCGTTGTATTCGATGAGTACGCGCTCGGGGCGGTATTCATCGTCCAACTTCACGAGCTTGCCGTCGAGCATTTCCTCCGGCTCGCTCAGGTTCACGAGTACGGCGTTGTGCTCCCGTAAAAGCTTCTCGTCGTACTCTGCTTCCCCCTCCTCGCAACAGATTACGAGCGTGCGCTCGTCCCCAAAGCTCTCGCTTTCCAGCATGCGCATGATGAGGGATGTTTTTCCGCTCTCCAAAAACCCGCACAGGACATATACCGGTACCAAATTGTTTCTTTCCATCTTCACGCCCTCAGATGCCGAACAGGCACAATATGTCCTTTTCCTTGAGGTTCGCCCCGATCACGCTCAGGCGCCCCGTATAGTCCGCCGCGCCACGACGGATTTCGTATTCCTCGGGCACGAAGTCAAAGTAGAGCCAAGTGCCGTCCTCCGCGGGCACAATGCCCTTGCTGCGCAGGACGATGCCGTATTTTTCCTCGTCCGAAAGCTGTGAAAGCGCCTTTTCGAGGGCTTCCTCGGTGAATTTGTGCGCGGTCTCCACGCCGAAATTCTCGAACACGTCGTCCGCGTCCAGCTCGCCCGCGTGGTGATGGTGGTGATGGTGGCGGTGCGGGCGATGCACCTTCGTATCGCCTTCGTGGTGTTCGTGTTCTTCGTCGTGATGGTGCTCGTGTTCGCACGCCTCACATTCGCAACCTTCATCGTGATGATGGTGGTGCTCATGTTCGCACGCTTCGCATTCGCAATCCTTGTCGTGATGGTGGTGATGCTCGTGCTCGTCGTCATCGTCCTCGTGATGCCCTGCCTCGGGATACAGATCGTGCACGTTCAAAAGCTGCGCGGGGCTTTCGATGGTCGAAAGGATGGTATCGCCCGTCAGCTCCTCCCAAGGCGTGGTGATGATGCGCGCATCGGGGTTCACTTCCCGAAGCAGCGCCACCGCCTGATCGAGCTTTTCCTGTTTCATGAACTGCGTGCGGCTTAGGATAAGCGTTTCCGCGCACTTGACCTGATCGGTAAAAAATTCGCCGAAGTTTTTGATGTACATGCGGCATTTCTGCCCGTCTACGACCGTCGCGCAGCCCAACATCTCCAGCGGATGCCGCTCCTTCGCCTGTTCGACGACGGCGCGAATCTCGGAGAGCTTGCCAACGCCGCTCGGCTCGATGAGGAGGCGATCCGGATGGTACGTTTCGATTAGTTCGTCGATCGCCTTGTGGAAATCGCCAACCAGCGTGCAGCAGATGCAGCCGCTGTTTAATTCCGTCACCTGAATGCCGCTTTCCTTCATGAAGCCGCCGTCGATGCCGATTTCACCGTACTCATTTTCAAGCAAAATGACCTTTTCGCCCTTGAACGATTCTGCGATCAGCTTTTTGATGAGCGTCGTCTTCCCCGCGCCCAGGAACCCCGAAATAATGGAAACACGAATCAATTGAAATTCCTCCCCTATCGCCTTTGTACGCGCATACAATACGCCTTCCAACGTTTTCTTTTCAACCGCGCGCACGTTATCTTCTGTTTCATGTGTAGGCACAGATCGCCCTTTGCCTTAGCCCTCTGCGCCGTTTGTGAGCTTTTTCTTCCCGAGCATGGAGAGGAAAAACAGCACTGCGCCGATTGCGCTTACAACCGCCCACGCGGTGAACGCGCCGTCCATCCCATAGGCGTCGATGATTCCGCCGGTTACGACGCCCGTCAGGGAGGAGCCGGCGTAAATAAAGCAGTTGACAAGCCCCGCAACGAGCGCAACGCGCCGAACCGAGGTGTATTCCATCGGCACGAGCACGGTCAAAATCGGGTTGATTCCGTGCATGAGCGCGCAGTTGCAGCCGAGCAGCAGCGAAAGAACGATCGCAGATTCGCCCTTCACACCGACGAGAAGGAGCATGGGGATCGTTCCCAGCGCCATCATCATGCCGATGACGGATCGCGCCTTGCCCTCATAGCGCCTGTAGCAGAGCTTTCCGAACAGGATGCCTGCGAGGTTGAGCACCGGGATGAGGAGCGAGGAAAGGACGGGATTGTCGCTGCCGCCGGAGAGCAGCGTCGGCGCCCACGCCATCACGCCGTCGCGCGCAAAGCCGTTCGTCACGCTGCCCAAGAGCACTGCCCACAGCCCCGTGCCAAATATCAGGGGAAGGAGCGGCAGAGAGCCGCGCTCCCTGTCCTGCGTCGCCCACACCGCCACGTCCATATCGGAAGGTTCTTTCTTCAGCAGCAACAGGGAAACGGGCGTGAGCAGCGACATCGCAATGCCGGGAATGGCAAAGGACAGCCGCCAGGAAAAGAGCTGCGTCATGATGCCGGAGAGCGCCCAAGCGACGAGATGCCCCGCCACGAGCGCAATCGACAGGAAATAGCTCGCTACGGACTGCTGCTCCCTGCCAAACCGATTCGCCAGAATCTTCACGATCGGCGTCCAAATCATGGACTGCGCCGCGCCGTTGACCGCCCACAGCAACAGCAATACAGGAAAGCCCGAAACCGCACCGAAGAGCAGGTTGCACAGCGCGGAAGCGGCAAGCCCTATAAGAAGGTGCCTGTTTTCGTCGATTCGGTCGACGATCGCGCCGTTTATGAGCTGCCCGATTGCGTACACGATGGCGAACGCCGTTTGAAACAGCCCCGCCTGCGCATCCGAAAGCGAAAACTCCCGAATGATGCCCGGCAGCGCCTGCGAAAGGTTCAGCCTTCCGAGGTACACCGTGCAATAGGCGAGGATGCAGCCGAAAAGGATTCGGCGCTGCTGCCTGGAAAAGTTTTTCAGCATTGCAAGAGCCTCTTCTTCGTAAGATTTACGCGACGGCACGCTTCTTCGATATCGAACATTGTATACGCGCCGTCTCTGTAGACAATTTCACCGTCGCACACGGTCATTCGGACGTTTTGCCCCTGTGCCGCGTAGACGATCGTCGCGGGCAAATCCGCGTCATAGGGCTGCAGGTTTTCGGCGGATGCATCGAGCAGAATCATATCCGCCCGCATGCCTTCCTCTAAAAGGCCGCAGTCGCCAAATCCCAGCGCGAGCGCTCCCTCGCGCGTGGCGATCGAGATCGCGTCCGCCGCGTTGAGCGCGGTCGCATCGCGCAGCATGCCCTTTTGCAGCAGCGACATCAGCCGCATATCGGCAAACATATCCAGCGTGTTGTTGCTCGACGCGCCGTCCGTTCCGAGCGCGACGCGCACGCCCGCTTCGCGCATTTTCGAGATCGGCGCGACGCCGTTTGCGAGCTTCAGATTGCTCGCGGGGTTGGTCGCGACGGAAACGCGATGTTCCGCGAGGATTCGGATGTCTTCGTCCGTCACCTGCACGCAGTGTGCGGCGAGGGTCGGGTTTTCATACGCGCCGAACCTTCGGAAATACTCCACGGGTGTAACGCCGTGCCGCTCGATGCAGCCCTTCGTCTCGTCCACGGATTCCGCCATGTGTACGTGAAAGCCCGTCTTGAGTTGGCCCGCGACGCGCACGGCGTATTGTACGAAATCCGGCTTCGTGGTGTATTCGGCGTGCACGCCCATGTAGACGTTGATCCTGCCGCAGCCCTTGCCGTGCCACCGCTCGTACAATCCGTACACGGAATCCGCGCCCTGCTCGTCCGTGCAGCCGCGGCTGATGTTCGCGCGGATGCCCGTATCGAGCGCGGCGCGCGCCACCTCATCCATGAAATAGTACATGTCCGCGAACGCGACGCAGCCGCGCCGCATCTGCTCCGCGCAGGCGAGGACGGTCCCCCAGTATACGTCCTCTTCCGTGAGCCCGTCTTCGATGGGCATCACCTTATTCAGCCAGTCCATGAGCTTGAGGTCGCTGCCCACGCCGCGCAAAATCGTCATCGCACTGTGCGCGTGCGCATTGTACAGCGCAGGCATGACGATGCCGCCCTTCGCGTCGATGCAGTTTCCCGCATCGGGCGCGCCCTCTTGCGCACCGACGTAGACGATCTTTTGCTTGTCTATCGCGACCGCGCCGTTTTCGATCGCGCGTGTTCCCGTCCAAATGCGGGCGTTTATGATTTTCTTCATAGCAAGCCCTCCGCAGGCATCAGTTCGCAGAATAGATGTATTTTTCCTGTTCGGGGGTGAGCGCGTCGATCGCAAGGTGCATGGCGGAGAGCTTCATCTCCGCGACCGCCCTGTCGATCTCCTCCGGCAGGTCGTATGCCTTATTCTCCATGGCTTTTCCGTGCTTCGCCATGTATTCCGCCGTGAGCGACTGCAGGGCAAAGCTCATATCCATGATCTCCGCGGGATGCCCGTCGCCGGCGGCGAGGTTCACGAGCCTGCCCTCCGCGATCAGATACACGGTGTGCCCGTTTTCGAACTCAAACCCTTCGATGTTGTGCCGCGCCTCGAACACGCGCGTCGCCGCCCTGCGCATTTCCGCGACCGCGACTTCCACGTCAAAATGCCCCGCGTTCGAGAGCACCGCGCCCTCCTTCATCGTGCGGATGTGGCGCATGGTGATGACGTCCTTGCAGCCAGTGACGGTGATAAACAGATCGCCGATCTTCGCGGCATCGTCCATCTTCATCACGGAAAAGCCGTCCATCGCCGCCTCGACCGCCTTGATGGGGTTCACCTCGCACACGATGACCCTTGCGCCCATGCCCTTCGCGCGCATCGCGACGCCCTTGCCGCACCAGCCGTAGCCCGCGACGACCACGTCTTTTCCGGCGACGATGAGGTTCGTCGTGCGCATGATGCCGTCCCACACGGACTGGCCCGTGCCGTAGCGGTTGTCAAAGAGGAACTTCATCTGCGCGTCGTTCACCGCGATCATCGGGAAGCGCAGGTTCCCCTCTTCCGCGCGCGCGCGAAGCCGCATGACGCCCGTCGTCGTCTCCTCGCCGCCGCCGATGAGGCACTCGGCGAGGTCGGGGCGCTCGTCGCACAGAATCTGCGTGAGGTCGCCGCCGTCGTCGATGATGATGTGCGGCTTGCAGGAAAGCGTGCGCAAAAGGTGTTCGTGGTACTCGGCATCCGTTGCGCCGTACCAGGCGTTTACGGTCACGCCCTGCGAGGCGAGCCCCGCCGCGACATCGTCCTGCGTGGAGAGCGGGTTGCAGCCCGTGGCGTACACCTCCGCACCGCCGTTTTTGAGGAGCAGCGCGGTTCTCGCCGTCTTGGCCTCCAGGTGTATGGACATCGCAACGCGAAGCCCCTGAAACGGCTTTTCCTCGATAAAGCGCTTTTCGATCAGCCCGACGACAGGCATATGCCGCCTCGCCCACTCGATTTTGGTAAGCCCCGCCTGTGCAAGCGCGGGATCTCGCACGATGCTCGTCATAAAAATCCGTCTCCTTATATATTATTCTACAAAGTCGAATTCCATATCGCCGAGGCGAACGGTGTCGCCCTCCTGCGCGCCCTTTTCGCGCAGCGCATCGATAACGCCCCAGCGCCGCAGCGTCTTGTGGAACCAGTTGAGCGACTCCTCGTCGCCGAAATTCACGCTGTCGATGAGCTTTTGCATCGACGGACCCGAGAGCACATATACGCCGTCCTCGATCTCGACCGTAAAGGATTCTTCGGGAAGCTCGGGAAGGAGCTCCTCCTCGATATACGGCTCCACGGGCGGAAGCTCCATAAGGATTTTCACGCACGCGCGCAGGAGACCTTCAAAGCCCTTATGCGTCGCAGCGGAAACCGGAAAAATCTGAATATCTGTGCCTTGGAGTTTTTCGCGCAGGCGCGACAGGTTTTCCTCACTGTCGGGGAGATCGGTCTTGTTCGCCGCGACGATGACGGGCTTTTCGGAGAGCCGTCCGTATTGCTTAAGCTCTTCCACGATCGCGTCGTAATCCTCGAGCGGGTCGCGGTGCTCGCTGCCGGAGATATCGAGTACGTGAATGAGCATTCTCGTGCGCTCCACGTGCCGCAGAAAGTCGTGCCCAAGCCCCACGCCCTGCGACGCGCCCTCGACCAGCCCCGGGATGTCCGCCATGACGAAGGAAAAATCGTCCTGCCTGACGATGCCGAGGTTGGGCTGCAGCGTCGTAAAGTGGTAGTTCGCGATCTTCGGGCGCGCGGCGGTGACGACGGATAGGATGGTGGATTTTCCGACGTTCGGAAAGCCCACGAGCCCCACGTCCGCGATGGATTGCAGTTCCAGCTGCACCTCCAGCTCCTGCGTCTTCTCCCCCGGCTTTGCGAAATTCGGCGCCTGCCGCGTGGGCGTGGCGAACCGCGCGTTGCCGAAGCCGCCGTTTCCGCCCTTTAGGAGCATTCGGCGCTCGCCGTCCTGAAACAAGTCCAGCAGCACGCGCCCCGTCGCCTTTTCGCGCACGACGGTGCCGCACGGAACCTCGATCACGATGTCCGCGCCGGTTTTCCCCTTGCAGTTGCGGGAGCTGCCGTCCTCGCCCGCTTCCGCCGCGTAGGAGCGCCGAAAGCGAAAATCCATGAGCGTGTGCATGCGCTCGGTCGCGACGAAGACGACGTTTCCGCCGTTTCCGCCATCGCCGCCGTCGGGGCCGCCCTTTTGCACGAATTTCTCGCGATGGAAGGACACGCAGCCGTTGCCGCCGTTACCCGCCTTGCATGTGATATTTACGATGTCCACAAATAAAGCCATTGTATTATTCCCCGCCTTTGCCGTATCGGCACAGATCGTTTTGCCCGACCGGGCACCTTTCGCATTCGGGCTTTCGCGCGTGGCAGCAGCGCCGGCCGTGCCAGATTAAGAGATGATGCGCGTGCGACCAGCTTCCCTTCGGGAGGATTTCGCGAAGCTGTATCTCCGTCTTTTCCGCGCTGTCCGCCTGCGCGAGCCCGATGCGGTTCGCGACGCGAAACACGTGCGTATCGACGGGGATCTGGTCGTCCCCAAATGCCGCAAGCAGCACTACGCCCGCCGTCTTTTGCCCGACACCGGGAAGCGCCATCAGTTCCTCTCGCGTGTTCGGCACCTTGCCGCCGTATGTTTCGATGAGCGCCTTGCACGCGCCCAGGATGTTTTTCGCTTTCATGCGGTAGAGCCCGCAGGGCTTGATGATCTCCTCCAACTCCTCCGCCGTGAGGCGCGACATGGCGTGCGCGTCGGGATAGTCGCGAAACAGCGGCTCCGTCACCATATTCACGCGCTTGTCCGTGCATTGCGCGGACAGAATCGTCGCGATGAGTGTCTCAAAGGGATTGGAGAAATGCAGCTCCGCCCTCGCCTCGGGATACAGCGCCTCCAAGAGTGCAAGCGCCTTTCCCGCATTTTCCGTAGTCAAAAAAGAGTCCTCCTTAGTATAGCAAATTCATGCGTATCTGTTTGAAATTGGACGTTAAAAACAATGCCCGTACACTATCTTAACGCAAAGCGCGCCCTTTGTCAATCGCTACGCAAAAGCCTAACAATGTACAGGCTTGACAGGAAGGCACAATGCGTTTATAATATATTACAAATCAATTACGGGATGTGATAATTGTGAAACATTTACGCGGATGGCTGTCCGTGCTCCTGATCCTGGCGCTTCTGCCCATATTCCCCGCGGGCGCGGAAACGATAGACAGGGCGCTCCTCGATAAGGCGATACAGGTCATCGGGAAGATGGAGACAAACAACAGCTATACCTCCGTAGCAAACGACAGCAATTCGTGCCCCTCCGTCGGCATCCTCCAATGGAACAACGGCAGGGCGGTAGGCCTGCTCAAGACGATCATCGCCGCCGACGAAGAAACCGCGAAAGGCGCCTTGGGCGACAAGCTCTTTCGCACGCTGAGGGACGGCTCGACCTCCGTATGGAAGGGCGTAAAGCTCACGACGGAGCAGCGCGGCTGCGTTTCGCGCCTGCTGAATACGGACGCGGGCCGCGCCGCGCAGGACGCGCTCGCCGAAAAAGACGTGTCTCGCTATCTCACAACCGCAATGGGCTTAGGCATACGGGATGGCGGCGCGCTCATCTACTATGCGGACATCGCGCACCAAGCAGGCACGGGCGCCGTCAAGAAATACGCCGTCAAAGCCGCCGAATTTGCGGGCAGCTACGACAAGATTACTTTAGAGGAGATGTATCGCGCCGCGCTCGTCTACGCGACGTACACCAAAACGCGCCGCACGAAGGTATACAACCTCCTGAAAAGCGCGCCGCCGGAAACAAAGCCCGTAAAGCCCACGGGCTTACAGCTCGATAAAAAGGGCATCGTAACGCTCTACGTCGGGAACACTCTGACGCTCACCGCGACGCTCGCACCTGCAAATGCCACATCCGCCCTGCAATGGAAGAGCAGCAACCCCTCGGTCTTATCCGTCGCAAACGGCATCGTGACTGCAAAAAAGAAGGGCAAGGCGATCATCGCCGTATCTACGGAAAACGGCAAGAAGGCAACCCTGCGAATCGTCGTCAAGAACACGCCCGTTTCGAGTGTGGAAATCACGGGCACTTCCGTCATGCAGCGGGGCGAAAAGCAAAAGCTCGTCATTACCATCCTGCCCGAAAACGCCTACAACAAAACGCTCCGCTGGAAGAGCAGCAACAAAAAAGTCGTCGCCGTGAACCAGAAGGGCTACATCCTCGCCAAGAAGAAGGGCACCGCGACCATCGCCTGCCAGACGCGGGACGGCACGAAGATCGTTGCAAAATTCAAGGTGACGGTGAAATAGGCTATTCCTTCGGAACGCCCGTAAGGTCGAATGCCGGGATGTACTTTTCGTCGCCGGAGGACAGTTCCTGCACGTACCCGTCCTCCAAGCCGATGTCCAGCATGTGATCGACCGCTTTTTCGTATTCCTCCTCCGTAAGGCGGCGGTTTAGCCCCTCTATGGACGATGCGCGCCCGAACGGCACGTACTGCGCCATGAGGCTCACCCACGCGCCATCCATATTCTCCCGAATCCAGTCCAAGATGCGCATGGATTCCTCCGCGTGTCCGGGGAGGATTAGGTGTCTGACGATCACGCCCGATCGGATGATTCCATTCTCGTCCAACCGCACGCGCCCCGCCTGCCGAAGCATTTCCTTCAGCGCGGGCGCGGCATAGCGAAAGTAGTTCGGGGCGGCAGAAAAGTCTCTGCCGCTCTTTTCGTCGATGTATTTCAGGTCGGGCAGGTACACCTGCACCATGCCCTCGAGTTCCTTCAGCGTTTCTACCTTTTCGTATCCGCCCGAATTCCATACGACGGGCACGGGAAGCCCGCCCTGCAGGGACTCGCGAATCGCGCGCGCATAGTGCGTGGGGTTTACGAGGTTGATGTTGTGCGCGCCCTGCTCTATGAGATCGAAATACCCCTTGCGCAGGGACTCCACGCCGATTTCGCGCCCGAAACAGCCGCGGCTGATGGGGTCGTTCTGGCAGAATACGCACTTGAGGCTGCATCCCGAAAAGAACACCGCGCCGGAACCACTTTCGCCGCTGATGCAGGGTTCCTCGTCAAAATGCAGCGCCATGCGCGCGAGCGCAGGCCTTTCCCCCATGCGGCAAAAGCCCTTGCCATGCCCGGGCGCTTCCCCTGCGCGCAGCGCGGAGCATTCCCTCGGGCAGAGATTGCACAGAAACGACATTTTTCCCTCTTCCCGAACCGCATGTATCGCCGAAAGACAACGATATTTTTCGATATGTCATCCAAGTGCGGCACTTGCATCGATCGCCTTTTGCCGCAGGATACAGCCCCATTATACGCACAATACCCCTTCCCTTCAAGGAAAAGTTTCATATCCATTCTGTCATACGCACGTTAATTCCTAATGCATTCGTTGACTATGATTTTTTATCCGTGTTATACTGAATATAGAAGCGGTGTATTGAATACACCCGATGGAGGATAGTGTATTATGAAACGAAAAGTGATTCTTTGGCTATCCATTCTTATCTTACTATGCTCGATATCCGCATACGGCGAATCTGCCGGCAGCAGCGATACCGAAAATGCGAAATCCGGCACAGGATTGGCAGATGCGTTTCTCGGTGCGTTTTCCAAGTTTCGGGAGGGTGCGAACCCTGCGCCCGCTACAGAGGAAGATACTACGTATCAGGATATACAAAGGAATGACAAGGGCGACCATGTCGTCAAACTGCAGGAGCGGTTGCAAGCCCTGGGCTACTACACCGGCCGCGTAAGCGGAAAGCTCGACAACGAAACCATGAAGGCCATGAAGCTTTTCGAGAAAAAGAACGGCTTAAAAAATGACGGACTACCCTCCAAGGAAGATCAGATTGTGCTGTATTCGGAAGGTGCCATCGGCAAAGATCCTGCGGCTGCCGCACCAACCGAAACCCCTCAGGACCCGATGGAGGAGATTTACGCTCAGTACGGCGAGCTGGATTATGAAGATGCTTTCGCCAACCCCGAAAACCACATCGGCGAAATGGTTGCCATCCAAGGACAGGTCACGCAGGTTTCGGGCAGCCCGGAAGAGGGCTTGCGCCTTCGCATAACCCTGAACGATACCACCAACAAACTCTATGTTACCATAGCGCAGAATTCGGACTACACCCCCAGTAAGGACGACAGCGTGACGGTCTATGGGAAAATGTCTGAACCCATCACATCTATGAATCTCTTCGGCAAATCCATAACTATACCCGCCTGTGCGGCGGATTATATAGTGCTACAATAAAAGAAGGAGGGTTACACCAATCGGTTCGCGTCTGTAGGTTTGGTGTATCTTTCAAAAACCGCATCAATCCGGTCGGTCAAACCCGATGTGATGCGGCGTATCCACATGACAAATATTTGGGAGGAAAGAAAGAATGAAGCGTTTTGTATCGATCGTACTTGCAGTTATCCTGTTGTCCTGCACGGTGCCCGCCTTTGCAGCCGGAAAGATAAGCGTATCGCAGGAGAATTTCATGCTTATCAATTCGTATTTTTTGTACGGATATGCATATGCCAAGGTTGAAAACGTCGGCGACAAGCCCATCTCGGTGAACGCCGGCATTTTGGAAGTATTCAACGGAGAGGGCGAGACCATAACCTCTTCCGATTATCTGACGCGGTTCGCCGAATATCTTCAGCCCGGCGAGTATACCTATGCGATGATCTCTTCCGAATTGGCGGACGACACCGCCGAAAGCGATGTAGACGATTACATGCTGACCATCACCGGCAAGAGCGACGACTCCTATGAGACGAAGCGCCTTTCTTCCACCGTTGAATACAAGCCCGACGTAACGGAAGGCTACTGGACGAGCGACTACATCTATGTCGACGTTACCAACGACACGGACGAGCCCTTGCCCGCGATAGCGGTTGTGGCGACACTGCTCGACGCCGAAGGCAATATTCTCTACATGGCTTCCGATGCGCTGTATTCCTATCGGGCGCTTATGCCGGGCAGCACCCTCCAGTTCAGGCTGGAAGTAAGCGGCAGATGGGGCGATTACTTCGAGGCGAACGGCATCGAAGTTGCCACGGCAGACGCCATCGCATACGTGAATATCGCGAAGTAACCTTCGCAATCGACAGCTTGATCTTTCGCGGGCTGCTCCCAAGGGAGCAGCCCGCAATTGTTCCTTCTCGACAGGCACGGGGCATCGGAAAGAATCTTACGCTGCCTGTGAAAGCACTGTTATTTTGCATTTTGCGGTTGATACTTAACGCGCCCCATGCTACAATGAACCTGTCCAATCGGAATAAAGGAGGTTTCTTGCATGTTCAAGATTGCGGTACAGTCAGGCGGCCCCGAAGAGATCTACGGGATCGATGAAACCTATCGAATCATCAAGGAAGCCGGGTTTGACGGCGTCGATGTGAATGCCGACCATCTCCTCACCTACGACGAAGTGCAAAAGCGCGCGCGCACCAAGGCCTTTGAGGGCACGGACAAGGACGTTCTGCCCTATTTCGAGCCGTGGAAGAAGGCCTCCGAAAAATGGGGGCTCGACAACTTTCAGACGCACGCTCCCTTCCCCTGCTGTGTCGAGGAGGAAGGCGACTACAACGACTATCTGATCGATATCCTCCGAAAGACCATTATCGGCTGCGATTTTATCGGCTGCCGCAACCTCATCATCCATCCGTTTTTTCTCGGCTACAAAAATCGCCTCTCAAAGGAAGCCGAGTGGGATCTCAATATCGAATCGTATTCCAAACTCATCCCCACCGCGAAGGAATACGGCGTGACGATCTGCCTCGAAAATATGTTCAGCGGGTACAGGGGCAAAATCTATTCCGCAATCTGCTCGGACCCTGCGGAAGCCTGCCGCTATATCGACACCTTGAACGGCATCGCAGGATGCGAAGTCTTCGGTTTCTGCTTCGATACGGGGCACAACCTGCTCGTCGGAAGGGACGTCAAGCAGACCATGGTCGAGCTCGGCAGCCGCATCAAGGCGTTCCACGTGCACGATAACGACGGCAAGAACGACCTGCATATGCCGCCCTACACCGGCATTTTGGACTGGAACAACTTCATCGAAGGGCTCCGGCTCCTTCGCTTCAATACGACGCTCAGCTTTGAGACCTTTGCCATGTGGCGCACGTTCGATTTGGAGATCGCGCCGCACATGCTGCGCGCCATCGCGGAAACCGGGCGCGTATTCGCGCGCCGCGCTTCGGAATAAGTCCCCCAACGCGCTCATTCAAGAATATAAGGAGGATTCATCCATGTTCAAGATTGCGGTACAGACCGGCGGTCCCGAAGAGATTTGCGGGATCGCAGAGTGCTACCAAATCATCAAGGAAGCCGGGTTTGACGGTGTCGATGTCAACTGCGACCATCTCCTCTCCTACGACGATGTGCGCAAGCGCGCGCATGCCAAGGCGTTTGAGGGCACGGATAAGGACGTCCTCCCCTATTTCGAGCCGTGGAAAAAGGGCGCCGAAAAGTGGGAGCTCGACAACTTTCAGGCGCACGCGCCCTTCCCCTGCTATGTCAAGGACGAGGGCGGTTATAACGACTATCTGATCGAAGTGCTCCGCAAGAGCATCATCGGCTGCGATTATGTCGGCTGCCGCAATCTCATCGTCCATCCGTTTTTCCTGGGCTATCAGGATCGCCTGTCCAAGGAGGCGGAGTGGGACCTCAACATCGAATCGTATTCCAAGCTCATCCCCACCGCGAAGGAATACGGCGTGACGATCTGCCTTGAAAACATGTTCAGCGGATACAGGGGCAAGATGTATAATGCGATCTGCTCGGACGCTTCGGAGGCCTGCCGCTATATCGATACCTTGAACGACATCGCGGGATGCGAGGTGTTCGGCTTCTGCTTCGACACGGGGCACAACCTGCTCGTCGGAAAGGACATTCAGCAGACCATGGGCGAGCTCGGCAGCCGCATCAAGACCTTCCACGTGCACGACAACGACGGCATCAATGACCTGCACATGCCGCCCTACACCGGCGTTTTGGATTGGAACAACTTCATCGAAGGGCTAAAGCGCATCCGCTTCAATACGACGCTCAGTTTTGAGACCTTCGCCATGTGGCGCACGGTCGATCCGGAGATCGCGGCGCACATCCTGCGCGTCATCGCCGAAACCGGCCGCATGTTCGCCCGCCGCGCCGGCGAATAAGCACATACAAAAAACGGTCACCGACAAGGAAAATTTGCCGGTGACCGTTTTTATTCCGTTATTTGGCTGCGGGGCGCTCCTTCGCCTTATCCGCCTCCGCAGCGTTTTTCCGCGCCGCTTCTTTGTCCTTTGCCATCTCCTCCACTGTCTTGGTGTGAAGCCTTGCGGCGCCTTGCGTTTCGATCGGCGGAATCAGCGTACCGTCACGCTCCGCCTGCGCCCAACGCGCCTTCGCCCGTTCGATCTCGCCTTGGTATTGCGGGAGCCATTGCGCCTGTGCAATCAGCATTTCATCTACCATTTGCCATATCGCGTTGGGGTCGCACACCGCGCCGGTGAGCGGGTCCATCATCATCGCCTGCCGCAATAGGTTGATATCCCCGCGCACTGCCGCTTCGACCGCGAGCTGCTGCACGGTGATGTTGGACTGGCAGCACGCCGCGCAGCCCAGAGGGAGATCTCCCAGTATCGGGATGTTGATGCCGTGCGTATCCACATAGCC
>CAYFRC010000020.1:13262-14265 GCA_964345325.1 uncultured Oscillospiraceae bacterium | reverse complement strand
TTCCTCCCACTGCGCATGTATTAGGGTACGGGGTCGAACCCGCCCTTATGAAACGGATGACACTTGAGTAGCCTTTTGATCGCGAGTACAAGTCCCTTGGCTGCGCCGTATTTCTCGATCGCCTCCAGTGCGTACTGGGAGCATGTCGGAACGAACCGGCAGCTGGGCGGGAACATCGGGCTGATGCAGCGCCTGTAAAAGCGTATAAGGAAGAGGAGCAGCGCTTTCAATCGTTTTCCTCCACAACATAAAGCCCCGCTCTGGACAGAACGGAGCGCATGTCCTTCGTCAGCGCTTCGTGCGTGGCGCGGACTGCCTGACTGCGGGCGATGAAGATATACTTGCCCGACTTCAGGGACGGCCTTTCCATGCGGAAATCTTCCCGAAGCATGCGCCGTATCCGATTGCGCGTCACGCTGTTGCCGACCTTTGCCGACACGGAAAAGCCGACCTTCTGCACGCGCGCCTTCTGATAAACCAGCACGATATACTTTGAAGGCGTGGATACGCCCCTTCTGTACACCTGCTGAAAAATCTTGTTGCGCCCGAGAGAATACCTGCGATCCATGCGGAACGGATGCGCATTGCCCAGATTCATCGATTATGCGGACAGCGTCTTGCGGCCGCGCGCGCGGCGTGCTTTGAGGACGTTGCGGCCGGTCTTGGTCTTCATGCGGGCGCGGAAACCGTGCACCTTGGATCTCGTTGCCTTCTTCGGCTGATAGGTACGTTTCATGGGGGATCAATCCTTTCAATAATATGGTGTATGCTGAATCGCCTTCGCGTCACGTCGGTCGAAAGCGGGCATTCCTAAGGGAACTTATTCAGTATAAAAGAAAAGCCCGCATATGTCAAGCCGTGAACGGTAAATTTTACTCCACAGCGCGCGCGGGGCGGCAGCGCTTTACCAAGTATTTACGCAATGAATATTGACAAAGTGCGCCGCGCGCTGTATAATATACTTTGTCGTTTGGGGTTATAGCCCAGTTGGTTAGAGCGCCAC
>CAYFRC010000020.1:4381-13252 GCA_964345325.1 uncultured Oscillospiraceae bacterium | reverse complement strand
GGAGGTCATGTGTTCGAGCCACATTATCCCCACCACAAGCGCCGAGCAAATGCGTTCGGCGCTCTTTCTTTTTGTCGGCAGATTGTTGCGAAAGGCGCGCCCCACTTGCGCAGGGGCGCGCCTTTTTTCTGCAGCTCAGTCCGCGCGCACCCTTGCGCGCGCCTCGTCCGTCAGCCCGATGTCCCACAAAAGGGAGCAGGACATGTACTTGTCGCGCACCTCGCGCGCGCCGGTAAAGGCGTCCTTCGCGTCCTCTTCCGATACGCCGAGGTCCTTCGGCAGCATCGGCATGCCGAGGTTTTTCATGAGGCGCTCGATCTCCGCCGTGGGCGGCAATTCCTCTTCGATAGCCTTCAGGATTTCATCCCAATTCGCGAGGATGTTGTTTAGCCGCTTTGCGTGGTTCTTCGGATCGTTCTTTCCGCACGCTCTCTCGATATCCAGAATCTGCGGAGCGGATTTCCCGAACACGCGGCGCACCATGTCCTCCCACGCGCCGTTGTCGAAGCGCGCAAAGGCATCTTCCGCGACTTTGCGGTCGGGCGTCAGGGTCTTGATCCAGTCGTAGAGCTTCAGCGTCAAAAGCGTTCCCACGCCCACCTGAATGCCGTGCAAATCCGCGTGTGTGCCGCGCTCCATTGCCATCATTTCCCAGACGTGCGAGAAATAATGCTCCAGTCCCGACGCGGGGCGCGAGGTTTTCGCGTAGCTCATCGCGATGCCCGAGAGCACCAGCCCTTCCACGACCGCCTGCACCGCCTCGGGATCGCGCTCGGCCAGCTTTTCCGCGTTGTCGACGATCTTCTTGACGGCGTTGCGCATGAGGGCGGCGACGTCTTCGCAGTAGTATTCGCCCGTCACGATGTGGGAGATGCGCCATTCGCAAATGGAGATGTATTTGGCGAGCATGTCGCCGAGCCCAGCCCACAGCATGCGCATGGGCGCCTTGGACATGATGCACGTATCGGCGATAATCGCCTCGGGGCAGGCGTTATACAGCGATACCTTCACGCCGCTTCTATGCATCGCAGAGGAGTTGGAGGCGTACCCGTCCATAGAGGGCGCGGTGCCCACGACGACGGAAGGCCGCCCCACGGCGTGCGCCACGACCTTCGTGAGGTCGTTGATGACGCCGGAGCCGACGGCGATCAGCACGTCGCACGAGGGGTCATACTCCATCACGATCGCGCCGACGGACGGCTCGTCCGGCTCGGGGCGCTGCTCGGAGTGCATGAAAAAGCCGTAGGGAATCTTGTTTTCATCCAAAATTGCGCAGACGCGCTCGCCCGCAGCCTTGTACGTTTCGGGATCGCACACCACAAAGGGCTTCTTGAAGCCAAGCTCCTTCAGCACCTCGGGCAGCGATTCGATGGCGTTCCTGCCGCAGCGGAAAATCCGAAGCTCCGCTTCATGCTTTACGCCGCAGGGGCAGTCGTACGCATGGGGGGCGCAGAGCTTTTCAAGGGGCATATTCGCAAAATCGGGCATAGATACGTTCCTCCTTTGCCGTAATCAGTTCTTTCCGATGGTCGCCTTAATCCTGCGCACGCCTGCGGAGGAGGATTCCTCTTTTACGAGCTGAAAGCTCTTCAAATCGCCGGTGTTTGCGGCATGGGGGCCGCCGCAGATTTCCTTGCTGTATTTGCCCATCGTGTACACTTTTACGCGCTCGCCGTACTTGCTCTCGAACAGGCCGATCGCGCCCTGCTCTTTCGCCTCCTCGACGGTCGTCTCCTCGCAGAAGATGGGTGCGGCGTCCGCGATGTATTCGTTTACGAGCCGCTCGACTTCCTGCTTTTCCTCCTCCGTCATCTTGCGGGGGAAGGAGAAGTCGAAGCGAAGCCGCTCGGCGGTGATGTTGGAGCCCTTCTGCGCGACCTCGTCGCCCAAAACCTTGCGCAGCGCCGCGTGGAGCAGGTGCGTTGCGGTATGGAGCTTCGCGGTCTCCTCGGAATGGTCCGCAAGGCCGCCCTTAAAGCGCTGCTCCGCGCCCGCCTGGCTGGTCAATTGGTGCTGTTTGAAGCGCTCCGCAAAGCCCTCCTCGTCCACCTTCATGCCCTTTTCGGCGGCGAGTTCGATCGTGATTTCGACGGGGAAGCCGTAGGTGTCGTAGAGCTTGAACGCGCTGCGCCCGTCGATGGTGGAAAGCCCTTCTACAAACCGCTTCGCCTCCGAAAGGAGCGCCTTGTCGTCGCCCGCCTTGAGGCACTCGATGAGCGGCAGGTATTCGGGGCGCGGCGGGAGCGTTTTTGCGGCGTTTTCCCGCGCGGCGGATGCGTCCTCGCCCTTTTCGAGCGCAGCAACCACGGGCAGAACCGCGTTTTTCATGCGCTGTGCGTTCATGACGACTTTTTCAAATTCTTTCATGCCCTGCCTGAGTGTCTTCTGGAAGCGCTGCTCTTCAAGCAGGAGCTGTTCCATGATGCGGTCGTGGTTGCGCGAAAGCTCAGGATATACCTCCGCATACTGTTGTGCAACGACCTCGGCGACCTGCGCGGTAAATCCCTCGGGCATGCCGAGCTGCATGCCGTGGCGCACGGCGCGGCGGATGAGGCGGCGCAATACGTAGCCCTGGTCGACGTTGGAGGGCGTAACGCCCCGGTCGTCGCCGATGATGATCGCGGCGGTGCGCAGGTGGTCGGCGATGATGCGTATGGAGCGCGTGCTCTCTTCGTCTTCGCCGTATTTCCTGCCGGACAATTCGCAGATTTTCGCCACGATGTCGCTGAAAAGGTCGGTCTCGTACACGCTCTTCGCGCCCGTCAATACGCCGATCGTGCGCTCCAGGCCCATGCCGGTATCGACGTTTTTCTGCGCGAGCGGCGCGTATGTGCCGTCCGCCTGCTTATTGTACTGCATGAACACGTCGTTCCAGATTTCGAGATAACGGCCGCAGTCGCACGCGGGCGAACAGTCCGGACCGCAGGCGGGCTTGTCGGTGATGATGAACATCTCCGTATCGGGGCCGCAGGGGCCGGTCGTCCCGGCGGGGCCCCACCAGTTGTTCTTGCGCGGCAGGTAGAAGATGTTTGCATCCTCTACGCCCATTTCGCGCCAGAGGTTTGCCGCCTCCTCGTCGCGCGGCGCGGTTTCGTCGCCGGCGAACACGGAAAAGGCGAGCCTGTCCTTTTCGATGCCAAGCCAGTCCTTGCTCGTCAAAAACTCCCAGCTCCACGAGATCGCCTCGCGCTTGAAGTAGTCGCCCAAGGACCAGTTGCCCAGCATTTCAAAGAAGGTGCAGTGGCTCGCGTCGCCGACCTCGTCGATGTCGCCCGTGCGGATGCACTTCTGCACGTTCGTAAGCCGCGTGCCCATGGGGTGCTTCGCGCCCAGCAGGTACGGCACCAGCGGGTGCATGCCGGCGGTGGTGAACAGCACCGTCGGGTCGTTTTCCGGGATGACGGACGCGGAAGGGATCACGGCGTGCCCCTTTCCCTCGAAGAATTTCAGGAACAGCGCGCGCAGCTCCTTCGCGTTTTTGATGTTCATGGCATATTCCTCCCAACATATCATATCATAGAATACGCGCCTCCCTCCTTCAAGGACGAAAGGCGCGTTCGCGGTACCACCCTGATTGATCCGCCCGAAAACGGCGAATCCTCTCTTTGCGATAACGGCGCGTGCCGCCGCGTCATTTCCTGCGCGGAGCTCCGAAACGGCGTTCATCCCCCCGAGCAACGCCCGCTTGCAGCAGATGCGGGCTCTCTGCGGATGCCGATGGGGACTACTGAATTTCATCAACGCTTCTGCCGTATATTGTAGCAAAAAAAGCCGTTCTGTCAAGGAAAAATTCGTTACGATCGCGTCAACTGCCGCGACAACGAATCGCGCAAGTTTTCCCGCGATTTTGCAAAAGCACTTGCGCCGGGGCAGAGCTTGCCGTATAATAGCGGTAACGACCTTGGTTGCAGCACATTCACAAAGGAGGCTCGGCGCATGAAATTCGGCATCTACTACGCCTATTGGGAACAGGAATGGAGCGCGGACTACATCCCCTACATCGAAAAGGCGGCAAAGCTCGGCTTCGACTGCCTGGAAATCGCCTGCACCCCGCTGCCCGCGTGGTCAAAGGAGAAGCTCGCGGAAATCCGCCGCTGCGCGAAGGATAACGGCATCTTTCTGACGGCGGGGCACGGACCGAGCGCCGCGCAGAACCTCGCGGATGCCGACCCCGCGGTGCAGAAAAACGCCGTTTCGTTTTATGCGGACCTTTTGCAGCGGCTGGAGCTGCTCGACATCCACGTGATCGGCGGCGGCATATACAGCTACTGGCCCGTGGACTATTCCAAGCCGATCGATAAAGAGGGCGACTGGGCGCGCAGCGTCAAAAACGTGCGCACGGTCGGGAAAATCGCCTCCGACTGCGGCGTCAACTACTGCCTCGAGGTGCTGAACCGCTTCGAGGGGTATCTGCTGAACACGGCGGAGGAGGGCATCCGCTTCGTCAGAGAAGTCGATGTCGAGTCCGTCAAAGTCATGCTCGACACGTTCCACATGAACATCGAGGAGGACGACATGGCGGACGCGATTCGCAGCGCGAAGGGGCTGCTGGGACACTTCCACACCGGCGAATGCAACCGCCGCGTGCCCGGCAAGGGCAGAACGCCCTGGCGCGAAATCGGGCGCGCGCTTCGGGAGATCGGATACGACCGATGCGTCGTGATGGAGCCGTTCGTCCGCATGGGCGGCAAGGTCGGGCAGGACATCAAAATCTGGCGCGACATGGGCGCGACGGATCTCGACGCGGATGCCAAGGCGGCGCTGGCGTTCGAGCGGTATATGCTGGAAGGGTAGTCTTTCGCCGAAACAACGATGAACCGGAGGGAATTCCCGCATGAAAAAACTTCTGTGCGCCTTGCTTGCGCTCGCACTGCTTCTGTCCGCGTCCGCGTTCGCGGAAACTACGCTCCATCGCGCCTGCCCCCTGTTCGATGTCATGGCATTTGAGAAGTACGGCGCGTTTTCCCTGAACGAGGAGACGGGCGATTGGTCCGTCTACGACAATACGACCGCCGCCGCGCTTCGGGCGATCGGCGCGGGCGTGCTCTCGGGGAGCGCGGACGGCATGTTCTTCTATCTTGCGGCGGAGGGCAATCTCTTTGAGAACAGCCTTTTGCCGGTATTGACCGTTGTCCGCATGGGCGGCGACACGGAAAACGCCTGTGCGGTATCGCTCTTCGCGGACGACGTGCGCTACGATATGGAAGTCACCTGCGAGGCACTTGCCTTCGGCAGCCATCGCGGCGAAATCATGCGCGCCCTTTTGACGGCGGACGATTTTGCCATGCTCGACGCGCTGATCGGAGCCGAGGACGTGCGCGTGTTCCTGCACGGGGACGACGGTGCAACGGCTACGATCAAGGGCGAAAAGGCCCCCGTATCCGCGCGCGACCGCCTGCAGGCGGCGAGCACGGATTGCTTCTCTCTGAAGGACGAATTGCTCGCCATGGACTTTGCGGACTACGCGATGTCGCCGCGCGACAAAATCCGCTGGAAAGAGGCACATGGCTTTTTGCCGCGCATCGAAAAGACCGATATCGCCGCAGAAACCGTACCCGAGGGAAAGGACATTCCCGCCCTGCCGGATGCGACGCACATCCTCTCCGCGCGAAACGGCGGCTCTTCCGCAATGACGCTTTTGCAGAAGAAGCTCGTCGAAATGGGGTACCAGTTTACGCCCGCATCCTCCGCGTACACGGCATCCGTTCGCGCGGCGGTGAAGGACTTGCAAACCCTGTACGGCTTTCTCCCCACCGGGAGTGTGGACGGCGCGCTTTTGCGCGCGATGTACGGCGACGAGCCGCCCGCAGCGCCCGCGGAAGAAGCGCCCGACGAGGGGGAATATCTCGCAGTTTCGGATTGTTCGCTCGCCCTTTCGCACTGGTGGGTTGCAAAGCAGGTATCCCCGACAAAACCCGAAGGCGCGCTTTCCGCGCTCGCATGCGCGAACACGGACAACCTGCTTCTGATTGCGGACGGCAGCATCGCTTCGAACGCGGCGCAAGCCCTGTCGCTCGGCTGGGATTTGAAGGCGGAATTCGTCTATAACGGCGCCACCTCGTTTGAAGCGCTCATCCGCATCGAGCGGGACGGCGGCACGTGGTTCGACAGTTCCTTGGGCGCGCTTTCAAAGGGCAGGGTCGTATTCGCGGCGGAAATCCCTGCGCATATCGCGAAAGAGGGCGCATGGGAGCTCGTCGTTTCGCGCAACACGGAGGTGCTGCGCTATTCCATAGGCTAAACGTGCATAATTATGCCTATTTATTTGTGCAATTCGACTATTATCTTGTGTGCGGATTTATCCCCTCTGAAACACTGGAAAAACTATTTGTTTTGGGGTATAATGACGCTGCGGAGGTGTATCCACCTGCCGCGCAATGAAAAAGGGAGTGGGCTGCTATGCGGAATAAGAAACAATGCATCGCGATGCTGTTGGCGGGCGGTCAGGGGAGCCGTTTGGGACTTCTGACCAAAAAAATCGCCAAACCCGCCGTCCCGTTCGGCGGAAAATACCGAATTATCGATTTTCCCCTGTCGAACTGTTCCAATTCGGGCATCGACACCGTCGGCGTGCTCACGCAGTACCAGCCGCTGGAGCTGAACAGCTACATAGGAAGCGGTCAGGTATGGGATTTGGACCTTTCAAACGGGGGCGTATTCGTCCTGCCGCCGTATATGAAGGCGAAATCGGGCGAATGGTACCGCGGTACCGCGAACGCGATCTACCAAAACATCCCCTTCATCGAGCAGTACGACCCCGAGTACGTATTGGTGCTTTCAGGCGACCACATCTACAAGATGAACTACGGCAAGATGCTGGATTACCACATGGAACACGATGCGGATGTCACGATCGCCGTGCGCACCGTGCCGTGGGAAGTGACGAACCAATTCGGCATCATGAATACGGATGCGGACAACCGCATCTTAGAGTTCGAGGAGAAGCCGAAAAATGCGAAGAGCAATCTCGCGAGCATGGGCGTATACATCTTCACGTGGAAGCTGATGAAGCAGTACCTCGAAGAAGACGAGGCGAACCCCAAATCGAAAAACGACTTCGGCAAGAACATCATCCCGCAAATGCTGGCAGACGGGCGCAACCTCATGGCGTACCAGTTTGACAGCTATTGGAAGGATGTCGGCACGATCGAGAGCCTGTGGGAGTCCAATATGGACCTCATCAAGGATCCGCCGGCGTTCAACCTGTACGATACTTCGTGGCGCATCTACGCGCGCAACCCCATCATGCCGCCGCACTTCATCGGCAAGGATGCCGTCGTCTCGGGCAGCATGGTGACGGAGGGCTGCGAGGTCTACGGCGCGGTATATCACAGCGTGCTGTTCGCGGGCGTGACGATAGAGGCAGGCGCGATCGTAGAGGACAGCGTCATCATGCCCAATGCCGTCATCCGCAAAAACGCGGTCGTGCGGCGCGCGATCGTGGGTGAAAACACCGTGATTGGCGAGGATGCGCGCGTCCGCGAAGATAAGGCGGAAAAGATCGCACTCGTTGCGAGCGATACGAACCTGCCGGGCGGCTTCGTCGTCTCACAGGGGGAACAGGTCGGAAACGATGAGGTGCGGGAAAAGGAGGCGCAGGCGCAATGAAGGACACGATGGGCATCATCTATACCACCAAGGAAGACCTCGAGCTGGGCGAACTGACGGCGTCTCGGGCGGTCGCCGCCCTGCCCGTGATCGGGCGGTACAGGCTGATCGATTTCGCGCTCTCCAGTTTGGTCAACTCGGGCGTGCGCAACGTGGGCGTCATCATGCAGAGGAATTACCATTCGCTGATGGACCACATCGGCGCGGGCAAGGAGTGGGACCTCAATCGCCGCAAGGAAGGCCTGTTTATCCTGCCGCCGTACCTCTCGCACGAAAACAAGGGTTCCTACGAAGGCACCCTCGAGGCATTGCGGAGCAATATGGGCTATCTCAGGCGCTCCAAGCAAAAATATGTGCTCCTCCTCGGGAGCTATTCGGTTTTCAACACAAACTTTGACGATATGCTTCGCTTCCATGAGGAAAACGGCGCGGACATCACCATCATGTACACGAAGGCGTATAACTCCACGCGCTTTTCGAGCAGCGCCGAACGCAGGCACGTGCACTTAAACGTCGGGGAGGACTGCGTCATCAACGATATGGAGATCGGCGCGAACATCCCCAGCTACCCGGACATGAGCATGAACGTCATCCTCATCCAGAGGACGAGGCTCATGTACCTGCTCGACCAGGCACATGCCCACGGCATGAAGGACATGCACCGCGATTTGATTCAGCCGTATGTGCAGAATAAGTCGCTCAAGGTCATGGGCTACGAGTACAGGGGGTACACACGCCGCATAGAATCCATCATGGGATATTATGCATTTAACATGGATATGCTACAATATAACACGCGAAAGGCGTTTTTTGGCACATATCCGGTGTACACCAAGGTGCGCGATGAGGTGCCGGCGCGGTATCTGGAAGGCGCGCAGGCGGTTAATTCGCTGGTCGCGGACGGCTGCGTGATCGAAGGCACTGTCATCAACAGCGTCCTGTTCCGCGGTGTGCGCGTGCGCCGTGGCGCCGTGGTGCGCAATTCCGTGCTCATGCAGTCCGTGGATATTCAGGACGGCGTGGAAGTCGAAAATGTCATCCTGGATAAGGAAGTCACCGTCAGGCAGGGGCGGCTCATCGGGCAGAAGAACTACCCCATCGTGATCGCCAAGGGAACAACGCTGTAGTTTCGCAATAAAAGGAGGAGAAAACCCATGAAAATTTTGTTTGTCGCGTCGGAGTGCGCGCCGTTTGCGAAAACGGGCGGGCTTGCGGACGTGGTCGGCTCGCTGCCGAGGGAAATCGCGAAAACGGGGGAAGACG
>CAYFRC010000020.1:340-4371 GCA_964345325.1 uncultured Oscillospiraceae bacterium | reverse complement strand
TACATCAATCTGGGCTGGCGCAGGCAATATGTCGGCATCGAGCGGCTCCAGTTGGATGGCGTAACCTATTATTTTATCGATAACGAGTACTATTTCGGGCGCTCCTATATCTATGGGCTTGGCAACGACGAGAGCGAACGGTTCTGCTATTTCTGCCGCGCCGTGTTGGAGTCGCTGCCGCAGCTGGGCTTTATCCCGGACGTGCTGCACCTGAACGACTGGCAGGCGGGTCTGATTCCGCCGATGCTGGAGATTCAGTACCGCATGCTGCCCCTGTACAAGAACATCCGCACCGTGTTCACGGTGCACAACCTGCAGTATCAGGGCATTTTCCCCATCCGCGAGGTGGAGGAAATGCTGTCGTTGGGGCTTGAAGCCTATACCGCCGACCGCTTGGAGTTTTACGGCCAGTGCAGCTGCATGAAGGGCGGTCTCACCTATGCCAACCGCATCACGACCGTCAGCCCCTCCTACGCACAGGAGATTCAGACGGCGTATTACGGCGAGCGGCTCGACGGGCTGCTTCGCGCGCGCAAGGATTCGCTCTCGGGCATCCTGAACGGCATCGACGAAAAGGCGTTCGACCCGGCGAACGATCCCTACATCGCAAAGCCCTATACCGCAGACACCAGTTCCGACAAGCTCGAAAACAAGCTCGCCCTGCAAAGGGAACTGCTCCTTGAGGAAAACCCGGATGTGCCGCTCATCGGCATGGTCACGCGGCTTTCCGGGCAGAAGGGGCTCGACCTCGTCGAGCGCGTGCTGGCGGAGATCATGAATACCGGCGCGCAACTCGTCGTGCTGGGCATGGGCGACGAAAAGTATGTGGATCTGCTCAACTGGGCGCAGTTCAAATACTCGGGCAAGCTCGCCGCCCGCATCGAGATGAACGAGGCGCTTGCGCACAAGATCTACGCGGGCGCGGACATCTTCCTGATGCCCTCCATGTTCGAGCCGTGCGGCCTGAGCCAGATGATCGCGCTGCGCTACGGCACGCTCCCCATCGTGCGCGAGACGGGCGGCCTGCGCGACACGGTCTTCCCGTACAACCGCTATACCGGCGAGGGGAACGGCTTCTCCTTCACGAGCTTCAATGCGCACGATATGCTGTACGTGATCGAGGATGCGACGCGCTGCTTCACGGAGGATAAGGCGACGTGGCGGATGCTCACCGAGCGCGCGATGCGCGGCAAGTACGGTTGGGATCAGTCCGCGCTGAAGTACCTCGAACTGTATCGAGAGTTAGTGAGCCCCTCGGAGGCGGAGGCGATCGATACGGAATTCGTCGCCGAAACGCCGGCACCCGAAGCGCCCAAAAAGCCCGCAAGGAAGCCTGCGGCAAAGAAGGCGACGGGCGAGACGAAGGCGGCAAGTGCAACGAAGGCTGCTACCACGAAGAAAGCTGTCGAAACAAAGAAACCTGCGGACGAGGCAAAGCCCGCGAGGAAACCCCGCGCCAAGAAGAGCGCAGAATAACACGATACCCGAACGGGGCTTTGGCGTTTTGCGCCAAAGCCCCGTTTTTGTACCGCCTATGGAATTCGCGCACGGAGTCCCTTCGGCAGGTGGTTTTTGAGGATGCCGGATACCGCCTTCCCCCAGCCCAAGGGGAGATTGTTCCACGTGACGCGCAGCCAGCCTTTTGCATCCCCCGCTTTGAGCACATCGCCTGCGAGGAACCGCTTCGCGTCCTCCTCCGAAACGGAAATAGACGGAAGGAGAAGTTGCGCCATCGCCAGCGCATGATCCGGCTCTGCATACCCCCTGCCCACGCGGCACAGCGCGAGCCCGCATCGAAGTGCAGGCAGGTTCGTCGCGCCCTCAAAGCCCTCCGGCACGAGATACAGCCTGTCGCCGAACAGGCGCAGGCGGCTTTCTTCGACCGAAAGATTCGGGAGCGCCCCTTGCAAAAGCCGCATCGCATCGAGCGCCACCTTCTCGGGCTTTGCGGGACGCGCCGGTTTTCGTTCCTGCGGCGCTCCCTCCCGCTTCAGCAGCGCCACAAAATGCCCTTCGCCGCGGATTTTGTGCGGCCACAGCCGCAGCATGCCGCCACGGGACGCTCCTACGCCCTCTACGGAAAAATCCATGGGACGAAAATCATCCCGTTCCGCGAGAAATTCCGCGATGACGTCCTCATTTTCGCGCCGATTAAAGGTGCAGGTGGAGTATACGAGCCTGCTGCCCTTTTTTACGGCATCCGCCGCGTGCCGCAGGATGAAAAGCTGTCTCTGCCTGCACCCCTCGGGCGACTGCTCCGTCCATTCGACGCGGGCGTTTTCGTCCTTGCGGAACATGCCCTCCCCCGAGCACGGCGCATCCACCAGCACCGCGTCGAAGTATTCGGGAAGCGCCGCCGCAACCTTGTCCGCCGCCATGGACGTGACGACGGCATTGGTAACTCCGAGCCTTTCCAGATTCCCCGAAAGGATTTTCGTGCGCTTCAAGTCGTATTCGTTGGAGAGCAGAAAGCCCCTTCCCTCCATGCGCAGGGCGATCTGCCCGGATTTTCCGCCCGGCGCGGCGCAAAAATCCGCCACGGCTTCCCCGGGCGCGGGGTTGAGCACCGAGACGGGCGCCATCGCGCTCGCCTCCTGCATGTAGTACGCGCCCGCAAAGTGCGCGATATCGCCCGAAGGTCGCCACGATTCGGGTAAATACCGTCCGCATGTCTCCCACGGGACGACACCTGTGCCCTCTTCCTCATAGTTTCTTACAGGATTGAGCCGCAGCGCCCTTTCGGCCATCTCCGAAAGCGCCTTTTCAAACGCGGGATACTCCGCACCGAGAATTTCTTGCATTTCCCGCAGAAACGCGGCGGGATATTCAACCATGGCTGCCTCCGCAAATCTCGTATTTTATCGAAAACAGTATACCACATTTTCACAAAACGTGGTATACTTGCAGCGAGGTGATTCGCGTGAAAAAAAGGATTCTGTGCTTTGGCGACTCCAATACCTACGGCTACAACCCCGTGGACGGCTCCCGCTACGACGAAACGATCCGCTGGCCCATGGTGATGCAGCGCCTGTTGGGCGACGACTACACCGTCATCGAGGAGGGCTTCAACGGCAGGACGATCTGCTACGACGACCCCGCCGAGGGCGGGTACAAGAGCGGCATGCAGTACCTGCCGCCGTGCCTCATGTCGCACAACCCGCTCGATCTGGTCGTAATCATGCTCGGCACGAACGACTCGAAGATGCGCTTCGGGCTCAACAGCTATACGATCGCCCACGCCATGAACATCCTCGTGCAGTGCGCGCGGCAGTACGGCGCGAACGCGGACGGCGAAAGCGCGAAGGTCCTCGTCGTCTCCACGCCCGCGATTCGGGAGGACGTCACGGAAACGCTCATGGGGCCGATCTTCGGCAAGGACGCGCACGCGGTCTCCGCAGGGCTCGACAGGGATTATGCGCGATTTGCGAAGCTGTCGCGGTTTCATCACGTCGCGGCATCCGATTTTTGCGCAACCAACCCCATAGACGGCGTGCACCTTTCGCCGGAAGCGCAGAAGGCGCTCGCACGGGGCATCTGCGATGCGGTCAAGAAAATATTGGGATAGAGGAGGATACCCCCATGATGGATTTTAGCTTTTACATCCCCACCCGCTTTGAATTTGGCAAAGGCGCGGAAATGAAGGCGGGCGAAATGGTGCGATCGCTCGGCGGCACGCACGCGCTCGTCCACTACGGCGGCGGAAGCGCCGTAAAATCGGGCCTGATCGGCCGCGTGACGAAATCGCTCGAGGACGCGGGCATCAAGGTCGAAACGCTCGGCGGCGCGCAGCCCAATCCGCGCGACGATCTGGTGTACGAGGGCATCCGCCTCGCGCGCGAGACGGGCGTGGACTTCATCGTCGCGGTCGGCGGCGGCAGCGCGATCGATTCCGCAAAGGCGATCTCGGACGGCGCGCTGTACGACGGCGATTTTTGGGACTTTTTCTGCGGAAAAGCGGTTCCGCAAGCGGCGCTCCCCGTGGGCGTGGTGCTGACGCTCGCGGCGGCAGGCAGCGAATCGTCCAACAGCTG
>CAYFRC010000020.1:0-293 GCA_964345325.1 uncultured Oscillospiraceae bacterium | reverse complement strand
CATCATGCAGAAGGACACGCTCACCAAGCGCGGGCTCAATACAGAGATCAATCGCCCCCGCTTCGCGCTCATGAACCCCGAACTGACCTACACCCTGCCGCCTTACCAGACCGCTTGCGGCGCGACGGACATCATGGCGCACATCATGGAGCGGTATTTCACCAATACGCCCGATGTGGACGTGACGGACAGGCTGTGCGAGGCGCTGCTGCTCACGGTCATCCGCGCAGCGAGAAAGGCGATCGAGCATCCGTACGATTACGACGCGCGCAGCCAGCTCATGTGGGCGGGCA
>CAYFRC010000019.1:10306-14274 GCA_964345325.1 uncultured Oscillospiraceae bacterium | reverse complement strand
CAGCTGGAGTGGGATATCTGCAAGGATCTGAGAGCAACGGTTGCATATGGTTATAAGATGCGCGACCCTCTCAATAAGTACAGAAACAACGAGCTCACTTATTCCAGGGAGGCAGACGTCTTTGATACATATACCAATGCATCAATCGTAAACATATATCAGGAGAATCATTATACCGAAAGACAGGGCAATCTTGATGCATACCTGAACTATGATTCATACCTCGGAAAGATGGGCAAGCATCACCTTGGCGCAACAGCCGGTATGCAGTTCATCGACTACAAGTATTCAACTCTTCAGGTTAAACAGACGGATGTGATGAGAGAGGATATGTCATCGTTTGCCGTGGCCGACGGTGATATCACAGTCAGTCAGACAATCAATACATTGGCTACTCTCGGTTTCTTCGGCAGATTCAATTATGACTATGATGGAAGATATCTTTTCGAAGTCAGTGCGCGTGCAGATGGTTCATCACGTTTCGCTCCTGGCAGCCGTTGGGCGTTCTTCCCTTCATTCTCAGGCGGATGGCGCATCAGCGAGGAAGAATTCTTCTCGAGTTTGAAGCCGGTATGGTCAAATCTCAAGCTTCGTCTTTCAGCAGGTAGTCTTGGAAACCAGCAGATATCAGGATACTATCCATATATCTCAGAGGTTACTACCGACAATCAGATGTCATATACATTTGATGATGGTGAAAAGGCCTATTATGCCAAGGTTACCGATCCTGTGTCTTCGGGATTGACATGGGAGACAGTGACTACATACAACCTTGGTGTAGACCTGGGATTCTTTAGCGACAGGCTCACTTTGGGTGCGGATTTCTATATTCGTGACACCAAGAACATGCTGACTTCTTCAATGACCTTACCTGATGTCTATGGTGCATCCACTCCAAAGGGGAATGATGCCGACCTGAGGTCAAAAGGTTATGAATTCATGGTGAAGTGGAGTGATTCGTTCATGCTCGCTTCAAAGCCTTTCAACTATGCCATCACTGGTACTTTGGGAGACTACACAACTACCATTACACGTTTCTACAATCCGGACAAACTCATTTCTGACTATTACGAAGGCAAGAGACTGGGTGAAATCTGGGGTTTTGAAGTTGAAGGTCTGTTTGCTTCGGATGAAGAGGCTGCAGAGTATCAGGCAAGAATAGATGACACTGTGGTAAACCGGCGTGTGTATGAGAGTAAAGGATTTGGAGAAAATTACCTCAGAGCAGGTGATGTGAAATATAAGGATCAGCTGACTGTAGATACAGATGGAGACGGAAAGATGGATGCAGGTGACGGTAAGATATCAAAAGGAGCGGGAACCCTTGCCGATCCTGGTGACAGAAAGATCATTGGTAACAGTCTTCCTAGGTATTCTTACTCTTTCCGCCTTGACCTGAACTGGAACAACTTTGACCTCTCCGCTTTCTTCCATGGCGTAGGAAAGCGTGACTGGTATCCTGCCAGCGGACAGTCTGCGTATACTTTCTGGGGACCATATGCCCAGCCTATGGTGTCGTTCATCCATAAGGATTTTGAGTCTCTTTGCTATAGTGAGACTAATCCGGACGGTTACTTCCCTCGTCAGAGAGGTTATGCCGCCTACGGAAACGGTGCTCTCGGTGAGGTGAATGACCGCTACCTTCAGAATGTAGCTTATATCAGACTTAAGAATCTGTCTGTCGGTTACACTGTTCCATTCAAGAAAGGTTTCATCAGCAAGTGTCGTGTAGGCCTTTCAGGAGAGAATCTTTTCTATTGGTCTCCTCTCTTGAAGTACTCTAAGACTGTCGATCCGGAGATCGCGTTGTCGTCAGCTACTAAGGCCAGCAACAGTGGTGTCGGATATTATTATCCACGCACATTTTCAGTACATCTTGACATAACATTCTAACAGTTCGTAGCTATGAGAAACATTAATATGAATAAAATTAAGGCTATTGTTGTAGCTGTCTTTGCTATTGTGTGTCTTGACAGTTGTGACCTGACCCGCCTTCCGCAGGACTCTTTGTCTCCGGAAAAATATTTCCAGACAGAAAATGACCTTCTACTCTGGACAAACGCATTCTATTCGATGTTCGAGACTTCTGAGGTTTCGTATCAGAATGCCGATGATGTCGTTGATACTCAGTTCCCTGATTATCTCGACGGTTCCAGATCTCCTGAGACAGAAGGAGGATGGAGCTGGGGAAAACTCCGTGACATCAATTACTATCTGGAACATTCTTCAAACTGCAAGGATGAGGCAGTGCGCGCCCATTATGATGGACTTGCTTATTTCTTCCGTGCATATTTCTATTTCGTAAAGGTGCGTCGCTATGGTGATGTCCCTTGGTATGATAAGGTGATCGGATCCACCGACACTGATCTGTTGAATAAGCCACGCGATTCAAGAGAATTTGTGATGCAGCAGATCATGTCCGATTTCGACAAGGCAATAGCAGCGCTTCCTGCAACAAAGGATGTTGCGCGTGTGACCAAATGGGCGGCTCTGGCCTTCAAGTCACGTGCGGCTCTCTATGAGGGAACATTCCGTAAGTATCACGGCATGGAGGATTATGACAAGTATCTTCAAATGGCTGCTGATGCTGCAGAAAAGGTGATTCTTGAAGGTGGCTATTCGTTGAGCAAGGAAGGGGATGAGCCATACAGATCGCTTTTCAACGCGGACAATGCGAATGCAAGCGAGGTCATCCTTGCTCGCATCTACAACAATAGTATCCAGGTTCCGAATGCTGCCCCTCACACATTGACTAACCATCATTCGGGAGTCACCAAGAGATTCATGAACCATTATCTTACTGATAAGGGTAAATACTTCAGCTCAGTTGCAGGATATGATAAAATGACATATGCAGAGGAAACCCAGAGCAGGGATCCCCGTATGGCTCAGACAATCCTGTGCCCAGGTCATATGATGGTAGGAGCAACAACCAAGAGTGTGAATCTCTTGAGCGCAACTACAGGATATCAGGTGATAAAGTACTATTCTGACGCGACTCTCAACACTGGACAAGGTAATGCGGACTTTCCTTTGATCCGCCTTGCAGAAGTCTATCTGAACTATGCTGAGGCGAAGGCGGAACTCGGAACCCTGACTCAAGAGGATCTCAATATGTCTGTGAATAAGATCAGGGCGAGAGTGAAACTTCCGGATCTGTCTATGGCGGAGGCTAATGCTAATCCGGATCCTCTGATGGTGAATTATTATCCGAATGTGACAAAGGGCGACAATACCGGTGTCATTCTCGAAATCAGAAGAGAGCGTACAGTTGAGCTTGTTTACGAAGGACGTCGAGTGTGGGACCTTTTCCGTTGGAAGGAAGGTGCGCAGATGGTGAATGAGAAGAATCCTTATTACGGATGTTATTTCCCTGGTCCTGGTGAATATGATATGGACAATGATGGACGAAACGATCTTGAACTGTATGTGGATTCGCCAGTAAGCGGACTTTCAACAAAGATGAAGATCGGTAGCGACATCATCCTGTCTGAGACAAACTCAGGATACATTGTAGCGTTCTCACAGATTCTTCTGAAATGGAATGAGGAGAGAGATTATCTCTGGCCGATTCCATCTGATCAGAGGGTTCTTACAGGTGGTATACTCACTCAAAATACAGGTTATAACGATAATCTCAGTTTTGACAAATAATAACTACTGATATGAGAAGATACTTTATAATTTTATTTGCCTCAATATTGGCAATTGCGTGTAGTAAGGATTCGGTGTCATACATTGATATCGCATCTATAAACGAGGGCTTTGAGTTCGGGTATGAAGGAGGAAAGAGCCTGGGAACCATCATCTCCAATACGGATTTCAAGCTGGTGTCCGATTCTCCATGGTGTGTCGTGACACGTTACAAGGACAATAAGGTCAGCAATTTCCGTGTTGATGTCGAGGAGAACCTGTATGCTGTAAAAAGAGAGGCCGTAATCACAGTTTCGGCTGAAGGCTGCGAGGAC
>CAYFRC010000019.1:5334-10292 GCA_964345325.1 uncultured Oscillospiraceae bacterium | reverse complement strand
GATGATAAGGGTGCGTCAGGATGCTGCGGCGCCGATTCTTAGTGTCGGAGCAGGTCAGACTTCATTCACTCTGAATCAGGGTGCGGCTGAGATCCTGCTTGATATCACGTCGAATGTCAATGTGGAGCTCACTCTCCCTAACTGGATTACTATTGCAGAAGGCATGGAGATCGAGATGGGTAGAAATACCTACAAGTTCTATGTCGATGAGATGTCGGGAAATTATCGTGTGGGTGAGATTGTTCTTAAGTCGACAGATAATCCGGGAATGAAGACCGTGGTAACCATCAAGCAGGTTTCTTCAAATCTGGTTTATTTCCAGGATGATTTCTCTTGGACAATAGGTCTCGGTCCTGCATTGTGTCATTCGACAAGTGGAGAAAAACGTTGGGATAGATGTGGTGACGTAGAACGTCCTGCCTGGACGACTACAGTATTCACCGGTGCCGGTTCAGCAGATGCTCCAACTCCGGCAGCCTGGACTCGTGACGGTTATGTGAGAATGAACTATGCAAAGAAGCCTAGTAATCTGGTTACTCCTAAGCTTGATAAGATTGAGGGTACCGTAAATCTTGAAGTGACATTCAGAGCTTGCCGCTATCAGAATTCAGGCGGAGCAGACGGATTCCATGAGATTCATGTTTCATGCCTTGGAGCAGGAACCGTAAGCACTGAAACGATCAGTATAGACAACTGCAATAATCTGTCTTCTGATCAGCCACACTGGAATACTCTGGATGATTCCATCTATTCATTCAAGATTACCGGTGCAACTGCACAGACCCAGATTGAATTCCACTTCGGTCCTAGAAGGGATGCAGGAGATTATAATACCAACCTTTCGGAGACTCCGGCTGGAGAGAAGAACTGCAACGTCAGAATGGGTTTCGATGATGTCAAGGTTACTATAGACTTAAACTAACTAACATAAACTAACTAACATAAACTAAAATCAACTATTATGAAAAAGATTTTATCATTTGTCGTATTGGCTGCTGTCATGGTGTCATGCTATGATGATTCAGAATTGAGAAATCTGATCAGCAATACAAAACAGGATGTAGTCAATCTCGAAGACCGCATCAAGGATCTTGAGGACTGGCAGGAATCTGTCAATACTCAGGTGGAGAACCTTCAGGACCTTGTCGGAAAGGCAGAGGAAGGAAAGGTCATCACTAATGTTCAGGAGACAGCAGAGGGATATGTCCTTACTTTCTCTGATGAGTCTGTCATTACAGTGAAGCATGGAGCTGCTGGAGCGAACGGCACAAACGGTACAAATGGTGTTGACGGTCAGACTCCGGCAATCGGTGTCAAGGCTGACGAGGATGGTGTATATTACTGGACTATCAATGGTGAGTGGCTCTATGCCGGAGACAACAAGGTGAAGGCACATGGTGCAGATGGTGTTACTCCTAAGCTTCAGATCACTGAGGGTGAGTGGCATGTGTCTTATGACAACGGTGCAACATGGGAAGGTCTTGGTGTTTATGTAGGAGCAGGTGACTCAAACGAGGGATCAGGCGTGGGCTCAGAAGGCGGAAATTGTCTTTTCCAGAGAGTTATTCCTTCTGAGACAGAGGTTACTTTCGTGTTCCAGGATGGGTCGTCATTCATGATTCCATTTGTGACAGCACCTGCGAATCTCGTTCTTAACTTCGGAGAGAACACAAGTCTTGCAGTAATTCCAGGTGAGTCGGCGACTCTTGAATTTACAGTGACTGGTGCAGAGGGTGCAGTTACAGTTGAGTATATGGTTTCTGAATCATGGGATGCTGAACTTGAGATGATTGCAGAGGCTGCAGGTAAGTTCACAGTTACAGCACCGGCAGCTTTTGTTGTTGGTAAGCTTGTTGTCTTTGCTGCAGACGAATCAGGCAGGGTTACTATGAAGACTGTGGCTCTTGTGGAAGGTGAGCCAGAGGTAGATGAGAATGATGGCATTATTTTCGCCGATGATTTTTCTTGGGCGGTAGGACCTGCTCTTCTGCATAGCACAAACGGCGAGAAGCGATTCGATGCAGTTACTGCGGAAAACAAGCCGGCTTGGACAACTACAGTCTATACAGGCGTCGGATCACCTGAGGAGCCTCTTCCTGCAGCTTGGACTCGTGACGGCTATCTGAGAATGAATGCAGCCAAGAAGTCAAGCAACTTTGTTACTCCTAAGCTTGATAAGATTGAGGGTACTGCAAATCTCGTAGTTACATTCAGAGCATGTCACTATCAGAGTACAGCTTCTCCAGAAGGATATCATGAGATACATGTAGCTTGTTTCGGTCCTGGATCAGTTGATGTTGAGTCATTCTCGATTGACAACCTTAATAACACATCTATAGAAGTTGCTTCATGGAATACTCTGGACGATTCAATCTATACATTCAATGTGACAGGTGCGACAGCCGAGACCCAGATTGAGTTCCACTTCGGTCCTAGAAGAGCGGCAGAAGAATATAATACAAACCTCCCTACACCTGAAGGAGCTCCGAACAATAACACTCGTATGGGCTTCGATGATGTTGTTATAAAGCTTGCTGAATAATGAGGCTTCGTATAACAGTTTTGATTTCTATCCTTTGCCTTGCCTTTTCCTGCAGCAAGTCAGAGGATAATTACATGAAGATAGAAAGGAAGCATCTTGAAAAGGAGTTCGGATGCGAGGGTGGTACAGAGATGTTTCTCGTTGATGCCAATGTGAGCTTCAGTTATGAATGCGAAGCTGATTGGATTGATGCAGAAATCAACGGACCATCCATTTCATACGAGGTGGCACCGCTCAGGGACTGTCCGCCAAGAACGGCAGTGCTTAAAGTTGTCGCCGCTGGGGTGAACGATGTGGAAATCAAGATTTCTCAGACGGCTCTGACAGTGAACAATCAGCCAGAGTCGTTTGTAATTACAAATCACAGTCCGGCGATGGCTATTGACATCACCTCTGGTGTCGAGCTTGTGTTTGAGCTTCCGGAATGGGTTCAGGAAGTAGACGCAGAGTTTGAATATGGTCAGAAACTCTATACATTTTCTGCACTCCCGATTATTGACGATTCTCAGGTGCGTGAAGGAGAATTTATTGTAAGGACAAAGGATGAGAGTGTCGGATTTGAACTTCGCATACCGATCGAGCAGTCAAGCAGTACAAATGCCCATATGAAGAAATTGGACGAGTTGTGGCTTACTGATCCGTTGGCACCGATGTCTGCGACAAATGACGACCCTCGTTATGCGTTGCTGACGCTCATGCAGAAGAATTCTGAGCTGTTCAACAGAGATCCTTTCCAGGAATATCTTAAGGCGGATCTGACGAAGGCCTTCGAAATAGAACAGAACAATCCTATCATGTCATGCTATCGTTATGCCTTTGATGTCGTGTTGAGCGAGATCAAGACAACAAGAGTAGAGGAAGGCTCGGCTGTGATATGGATGCTTTATAATATGGGTTTTGTCGTCAAGACTCCAACGGTTTGTCTCGGCATTGACATCAATCATTATTATGCAGAGCAGTTTGCTCCTTATCTTGACCTTCTTCTTGTTTCCCATGCAGACTCTGACCACAGAGATGATGACCTGATGACGGAGATGTGTAATATGAACAAGCCGGTTCTGTCTAATTTCTGGCAGAAGAGTTCGGCCTATATGTCGACTACTCCAAAAGAGTACTCTGTCAATGGTCTGAAGATCTACACCAGCATTACAGACCATGACTCAGAAAAGAGAAACTACACAACATGTCACTTTGTTGAGTTTGGTGAGAACTCTGGCAATTTCACTCTTATGCATGTCGGCGATTCTGACTTCCAGACAAGTCAGTACAAGGAAATGACAGGCCGTGACCCTAATCTTCTTATTCTCAGATATGGAGCAGCAGCGGAGAAGAATATCCTCGGCTCAGGATCTGGTCAGGTTCAGCCGGACTATATTTTCCTGTCCCATCTCATCGAGTTGAGACACTATGTGGAAAAGTCTCCGGGTCGAGCTTCTATATTGAATGCATGGAAAAACAACCAGAATAATCTCTCAGGCAAGGCTCACCTGCCTTTCTGGGGAGAAAGATTCATCTGGAAGAATGGCGAGCTCAAGACTTACTTCCGTGAGAACATTCAGTAGCTGATGACTACTTCGGATCCGTTACGGATCATATCATGTGTTATAGACCATCTCTCAAGCGGCTTTCCGTCTACAGAGATGGTCTTTATTATGTCATCCTGCGATTTTCTACCCTTTGTCTTGATGGTAAAACGAGAGTTTCCTGCCTTGATTGTGACTTTGTCGAACAAAGGAGATATGACCTCATATTCATTCGAACCGACAACTACAGGATAGAATCCCATAGTAGAGAAAATATACCACGCACTCATAGTGCCATCGTCTTCGTCCATTTCCAATGCCAGTCCGTCGACGGAATTCCTGAAGGCGCGGCCGATATAGGGCTCCGGGTATTCTGCACTACCTCCATATCTGTGGATTGCAGTGTCATCTGTGAGGTATTTTCTGACTATCTTCTGTGCCATTTCAGGTCTTCCCAGAGCATTGAACAGAAACGGAGTGTGGATGTCTGGCTCATTGCCTTGGTTGTAGTGGTCTTCTGCAAAGAACTGCTCCAACTCATCTGCAAGTTTATCTTTTCCTACCCATTCTATCATCTTGTCCATATAGCGGGGCATGGCCCATCTGTACTGCCATTTTGTGCCCTGGTAGAGTCCATTGGCCTTCATTATGTGGAAGTCCGGTGTAATATCCATAAAATGACCTTTCCAGACCTCCTCGAACAAGTCTTCGGACTTCTTTCTGAAATGCTTGGCATCTTCCTGCTGTCCTGCAGCTTCTGCTATTTGGCTGAATGCCCATAAGTCATAGCATGACTCCAGCTTCTGGTCGAGAGATTTCATCGGCAGGCGTTTTTCGGCCTCGTGTTTCATCTTTTTATAACCGATGTTGAGATCGATTCCTTCGATACCTTT
>CAYFRC010000019.1:0-5324 GCA_964345325.1 uncultured Oscillospiraceae bacterium | reverse complement strand
GTAGGCATCCCAGATCATCACTACCGAATGTTCATTGCGGACTGTTGGACCTGCTTCATGTTTTGACACCCAATCTCTTTTCCCGGTTCGGTATAGGTGCAGGAGAGAAGTGGCGAAATCTCTACTCTTTTCAGGCTCCAGAATGGTCAGGAGAGGGAATTTGGTCCTGAAAGTATCCCACATGCTCCACGAAGTGTAGAATGTGAAGCCATCTGCCTTATGAATCTTCTGGTCAGTGCCGTAGTACCTGCCGTCTTCTGATGTGACGTCCATTGGGCTTAGATATGTTCTATACAGGAAGGTATAGAATAATGTCTTGCTTTCCTTGTCTCCTCCTTTTACCTCAATCTTACCCAGTACATCCTGCCACTGTTTTACGGCAGACTTGAGGATCTTGCTGAACGACATGTTTTTCCATGTTTCAAGTGCGTCATAGGCTGACTTCTGGTCTACCGTTGAAACGGCAACCCGGATTTCCACGTCTTTGATCTTACTTTCAAATTCAATGACTGCCGCCTCTTCCTGTGAATCAATCATTTCGAACGGCTTGTCCGTACGAACGACAAAGTACATCTTATACACGCCACGGGCGCATGCAGTCGGTGAGACAGTCCATCCTTCGATTGTGTTGGCATCGACGATCTTATATTCAGCACTGTTTTTCCTCCTGTCAAAGCACGAAGCAAAATCAATGAAGAATCTATGAGATGCACCGGCTGGCAATCTGTAACTTTCTACAGCCATGTTCCTGGTAGCTGTAAAGCGGCCTCGCACACCATTTGAAAAATCAGCTTCGTAGTAACCTGGATATGCTTTTTCCGATCCTTTGACGATTTTGACCTCTTCATGCTGGTCTGCCGGAAGGATTCTGACATTGCCACCGACTCCGAAACATCCGCATCCTGAGATTCTGTTGACCGACACTCCGGATATACGCTCTACGTAATAGTCGTATCCTCCATGCTGATTCGGGTCACTGTCAGGACAGACCGAGATCATACCAAATGGAACAGTGGCTCCTGGTGGCAACTGGCCATGATCTCCTGCAGAGCCAAGAAACATATTTACATATTTGTTGTTGTGCGCACTAAGGGTGAAGATGTTCAGTGCAACAAGAAGAGCGAGTGTTCTCTTTATCATAATTATCTGATTCCGTATTTTTTGAATATGTTCAACAAAGGTTTTTTGATCGATTCTGCCCACAGAGTATATCCGTAGTCTCCAGGGTGAGTGCCATCTACAGATGTTTCGTGAAGGCGATCTGTCGCATTCGTCTTAATGAAATATACGTTTCTGTATTTCTTGCAGGCCTCTTTCATCAATTTTTCTGCTATCTCCTGTTTCTTGATTTCAGCCTTGTCTGTAATGAGATTGAAGTTTCGTTTTTCCCTGTAGATAGTCTGCTGAAAAATCAATGGTATATCAGGATGTGCCTTCTGTATCTGTTCTATGAACGGGAAGAGCCTTTCTTCAATCATTTTTGCATCAGGATTTGAGAATACATCCAAAACAAGAGCATCCACATCTGCATCACAAAGCACATCTGCGAAATAAGGCTGCATTTTACAGTTTCCGCTGCAGCCGAGACTGAGGAACTGTATCCCGGTCCATCTCATAAGTTGCATAGGGTAGCTCATGCCAGCACGACTTGTGCTGATACCATGGGTAAAGCTGGAACCGAATATGCCGACTCTATGACGAAATGGGGACTCGAGAGCTTTGAGTTCCGATCCCTTTTCGACTCCGATCTGGACTGATCCGAGTTCAGTATATATCGGAAGAAAAAGGAGACATTCCTTATCCTCGTGGTTCATGTCTTTGATAAGAATGAGGTTTTTTCTTTCTGGCCCTGCTTTTGGTGCAGCCGCAGCAGCCCAAAGCCACTTGTCTCCATCTTTTATGTATAAGTCAAAGCCTCTGGATGCCAAAGTCATTGTCGAACTCATGGTTCTAGACCATTTTTGTTCACAGTTTACTGAGATTACACTTGAATTTGTCTTGAACAGGACAGCAAGTCCTGCGGGAACCCTGACCTGCTCATTCTCCGATTTGGTGAATCCTTTATACCTGACGGTGTCTACTCTATGGTATGGATTAGGTGTGTTCTCATGAATCTTTCCGATAAGGTTAAGCTTAGAAGCCTCCGTGAACGCAAATTCAACGTCCTTCGGTGTTTGGGCATTCATGACGGCTGCTGATAGCAAAGCGGTCAGTATGATGGCAAATCTTTTCATGTCAGTCAACTTTTGCTAGTCTACAAAAGTAGTCAATTTTACCGTATATAAAGGTATTTATAATGAAATATTGACCATAGTTTGTAAAATTTTGATTATTTTAGGCGCTGGTTCATAAAGTTGCATCAGAATATATGGAAGAAATATTCAGAGAAATAACCCCGCTTAAAAAGGAACAGCTGTTTTATGCCAAGTTTACAGCGAATGACCCGATGGATTTCCCGTTTCATTCGCATAACGACTATGAGCTGACACTGTGTCTTAAGATGGACGGAAAAAGGATAGTGGGCAATCTTGTCGAGGATGTCGTAGGTAATGACCTTGTCCTGATAGGACCGGATGTGCTTCACGGTTATAAATGGAATCAGGGTGTCAAGGGCTGTGATGTGGCGGTAATCCAGTTCAGCAGGGAGAGTGCCGCATATCAGATGTTCCATAAAGGTGTCCTCAAGCCTATAGGGGAGATGTTGTCAAGGGTGAACTACGGAATCCGGTTTCCCAAGGAGACAATCCGCAAGATAAAGGATAAGATAGTAGCCCTCCATAAGACTGATGGGCTGAAAGGTTTTTATCTGTTCATAGACATTATGTATACTCTGGCGACAGCTGAAGAATATTCGGTACTTTCAGCCGTCTCACCGATGTCAATGGTGCCCCAGGTGGAGAGCAAAAGGGTTATCGCTATTCTCAAGTATGTGGCGGATAATTACATGAACAAGATTTCTCTGAAGGAAATTGCCGCTCTTGTCAATATGTCTCCATCATCTGTCTGCAGATATTTCAAACAGAAGACGAAGATAAATTTCTGGGACTACCTGAACAACTACCGCATAGATATGGCCGTCCTCATGATGTTGAAGACGGATGATTATATCTATGAAATATGCTACAGTTGCGGATTCAACAATATCTCAAACTTCAACCGTGCCTTCAAGAAGCGCATAGGCATGTCGCCAAGCGAGTACAGGTCCAGACTGTCAGCAGTCGCCCAGCCTAAGAACGATGCTGCTCAACATATTCATTAGGTGTGCATCCGAACTCCTTCTTGAATCTGGCAGAGAAATAGGAACTGTTGTTGAATCCCACCATATACATGACATTCTGGATTGAGGAGCCGTCCTGCAAAAGCAGCTGTGCGGCTCTCTTCATTCTTATAGACCGGATGAAGGCAACAATAGACAGACCTGTGAGGGACTTTATCTTCTTATATACAGATGGTCTGCTCATTGAAAGGTCATTGCAGAGGTTCTCTACGTTGTATTCCGAATCAGCGATATTATCTTCAATCAATGAAAGGCATTTCTGCATGAACTGCTCGTCAAAGGATGTGATTGTGACCATCGACGGGGTGATGTCCAGATGTTTGTGGAATGAAGCCTTGAGGTCCTGTCTTTGCTTTATTATGTTGGTGATTCTGGTGATGAGCAGTTTCATGTCAAAAGGCTTGGTGATGTAGTCGTCAGCCCCGGCGCCGAAACCAGATATCTTCTCCTCCACGCTATCTTTTGCGGTCAGGAGGATAACAGGGATGTGTGATAGAAGAATATCTTTCTTGACTTTAATGCACAGCTGCACTCCATCCATGACAGGCATGGCAATGTCTGATACAATGCAGTCGAAGTCGTGTGAAACTGCAAACTCATATGCCTCGTGTCCGTTTGTACATGCAGTCACAGCGAAGTGCTGTTCCAATGAATCTTTGAGGTATTCGCGAAGGTCCTTGTCGTCTTCTGCTATCAGTATCGATGGTTTGCCCTCGGAGACATATTCCCCCTTATAAAGGTTGTCTTCCGCTATGTTCTTTTCCCTTATGACCGTGTATGAACTGAGTTCATCCTCTGACTCATAGGGATTCTTGAATGATTGTCTGTTGTTGCTGAAATGGGTGTCACCCAGAAGTATGGTGAAGAAGAATGATGTCCTTTTCCCCATTTCTGACTCTACCCATATATTGCCGGAGTGCTTCTCTACTATGGCTTTTGCCAAGGCCAGACCTATGCCGGAACCACCTTCGGTGTCACTTGTGTAGAATCGGTCAAAGACATGTGGAATCATTTCCGGCTTTATTCCCGGGCCGGAATTGGTGATGCTTACTACAACATCATTGGAGCGAAGGTTACACCTGATTGTGATGGATCCTCCCACAGGGGTAAACTTGAATGCGTTGCCTATGATGTTGAAAAGGAGTTTTTCAATACGTTCTCTGTCTACCCACACAGGAATCTGAGCGGCATTGCTCTCGAATGAGAACAATATATCCTTCCTTTCAGCCTTGTCCTCGAAATAACTCATGCAGCTTCGGCATACATTTACAAGATCCTGTTGAGAAAGTTTCAGCGACATTACTTCGCTCTCAAAGCGGTTGAAGTCCATTATCTGCTCAATCAGGTCCATGAGACGCAAGATGTTCTTGCGTACCAGGGTCAGTTTCTGTCTTGTCTTGGCATCTGTAGCCCAGACCCCGTCGCTGTTGCTTCCCTCCAGCCTGAAAGTGTATGTTCCATAGGGCAGGTTCTGGTAAGAAACCATAGGTGTTTCGCTGGTGGTTTCTTTGTATGAAGTTTCATAACCTTCGAGCATGTACCTGTATTTGTTCTTGCCCGGCGAAGTGTAATGCAATGCTGCAAAATGGATAGTCAGGTCGTTACAATCATACGGGAGCTCTATCTCATCCATGAGATCAAGCCTTTTTTCCAGAACAGTCTTCCCTTTTATCTTCTGTCCGACCTTTATCCGTTTGCCTGAAATATACAGGTCTTCCAGAACTATGCGTGGCTCGATATTGTTCTTCTGCAGTCTGTCGGGGTTGAATATACTGAATCCGTTGACTCCTCCGAAGACCAGTTCTCCCGATTTCAGTTTTGTAGAGGACCATATCTTGAATGACCGGTTCTGTAGTCCGTCGCTTTCATCAAAAAACTCGCAGGACCATGTTGAAGGGTTGAACTTCATCATCCTTACTCCGCCGATCCATAGGTTGCCTTCATTGTCGTTGAAGAAACATGATATGGTGGCCTCATGCAGTTCCGGTAGTTGTCGGAAGGCTCTGACAGAGCGTAGCCGCCCGCGGCCTCGTGAGCGGCTCACGAA
>CAYFRC010000018.1:13771-14532 GCA_964345325.1 uncultured Oscillospiraceae bacterium | reverse complement strand
CTCCACCATGCAGATCATCTTCAAGGTCATGCTGCCCGAGGCCGTGCCCTCCCTCATCAACGGCGCGGCGATCTCCATGACGACGATCCTCGGCTACACCGCCATGGCGGGCGCGGTCGGCGCGGGCGGATTGGGCAAGATCGCCATCGACTACGGCATGTACCGCTACGACTATACGACGCTGTATGCCGCGAGCATCCTTCTGGTGCTGCTCGTGCAGATCATCCAGATCGCGGGCACCAAGATCGCCCTCGCGGTAGACAGGCGGCGCAGATAATTTTCGTATAGTGCCGCTGCTTCCATTCGGCATGCGCATTATATAGTGTTCCCAGCTTGCGAACGCACGGCGAGAGCCAAATTCCAACGCATTCGCAAAAGAAAGGAGCGTTCCCCATGAAGAAACTCGTAACTGTCCTCGTCGTTCTCGCACTCATGCTTTCCGTTTCTTCCATGGCGATGGCGGAGAAGCTCGTCATCGGCGCGACGCCCACGCCTCATGCCGAAATTCTGGAACAGATCGCATCCGATCTCGCCGAAAAGGGCATCGAGTTGGAAATCGTCGTCTATACCGAGTACACCACGCCCAACATGGCGCTGTCCAGCGGCGACCTCGACGCCAACTACTTCCAGCATAAGCCGTACATGGACGCGTACAACGAGTCCGTAGCGGACGACCAGAAGCTCGTCGCGGCGATCGGCGTGCACTACGAGCCTTATGCGATCTATCCCGGCAAGTGCGCCTCTCTCGAGGAGCTGGCGGA
>CAYFRC010000018.1:6580-13718 GCA_964345325.1 uncultured Oscillospiraceae bacterium | reverse complement strand
GTCCAACGAAGCGCGCGCGCTGATGCTGCTCGAATCCGCAGGCCTCATCAAGTTGGCGGAGGGAGCGGGGCTCAACGCCACCATCTACGACATCGTGGAAAACCCCAAAAACCTCAACATCATGGAGATCGAAGCGGCGCAGCTGCCCAGAACGCTGGGTGACGTCGACATGGCGGTCATCAACGGCAACTTCGCGCTGGACGCGGGGCTGAACCCCTCCACCGATTCCGTATTCATCGAGCCCGCCGATTCCGAGGCAGCCGTGACCTACACGAACTACATCGTCGTCCGCGCGGACAATGCGGATGCCGAGTGGGTCGAGACGCTGCGCGAAGTGCTCTGCAGCCAGAAGGTGTACGACTTCATCACCACGAACGAAGCCTATCAGGGCGGCGTGATCCCGGCGTTTACCCTCGCAGAATAATTTCAGCATAAAAAAGCGGCTCTCCGCACGGGAGGACCGCTTTTTTCTATCGAATTATCGCCTTTTGTAGCGAGAGAGCACCCTTTGCAGCGCGATAATCTTCTCCGCCGCGTAGGACAGCTCCTCGCGCGTCGTCTCGGGCGAAAGGGAAAAGCGCAGCGCGCCCTCCGCGACCTCGGGCTTTACGCCCATGGCGAGGAGTACGTGGCTGAGCTTTCGCTTTTTGGAGGAACAAGCGCTCCCCGTAGAACAATATACGCCCTCCACCTCGAGCGCGTGGAGCATGACCTCCGCCCGCACGTCCGGAAGCGATACGTTCACGATGTGGGGCGCGGCTTCTTCGATGGGCGCGCCGTTGACGACGAGCCCACCAATTCCTTCTCGCAGCGCGCGTACAAATTCGCATTTCTTTTGCATCATGGTTTCGTCCATGGAAAATTCCTCGATGGCGACGAGCAGCCCCGCGACCGCGCAGGTGTTCTCGGTGCCGGAGCGAAGCCCGCTTTCCTGTCCCCCGCCGAGCTGGCGCGGCAAAAGCCGCACGCCCTTTCGCACCCACAGCGCGCCAATGCCCTTAGGTCCGCACAGCTTGTGTCCGCTAACGGTGACCATATCGACGAATGATGCATCGAACGGCACGCGCAGAAAGCCCTGCACGCAGTCGCAGTGGATGCGCGCTTGGGGTGACCTTTCGCGGACAACGGCGGAAAGGCGCTTTATGTCTAAAATCGCGCCCGTCTCGTTGTTGACGAGCATGCAGCTTATAAGCGCGGTATCCTCGGTGAGCGCGTCTTCCAACTGCGCCCAATCGGGCTGCCCCTGCCCGTCTACGCGCAGATAGACGATGTCGTGCCCGTCCTGCTCGAGCCTGCGAAACGCCTCCAGCACACTCGGATGCTCGGCGGAGGAGACGATCATCCGCATTTTGCCGCGCAGGGTCTCGGCATAGCCCAGAATCGCGAGGTTGTTCGCCTCCGTGCCGCCGGAGGTAAATACGACGCTTCCGGGCGCGCCCAATTTCTTTTCGATCGCTTCGCGGCATTTGTCCATGCGCTTTTCCGCCTGCAGCGCCGGGGCGTAAAGCGAGGAAGGGTTGTAAAAGCCCTCCCTCATCTCCCGCTCCATCGCGGAAATGACGCACTCAAACGGCTTCGTCGTCGCGCTGTTGTCCAAATACGCGATCATTCCTGCCATATGCCGTAGTTCATGTAGTTCGGCTTCCGCACGAGCTCGATCATTTCGTCGGAAAGCTCGACGATGATCATGTGCTTCACGGAGTTCTTCGTGAAGTAGAAATAGTACAGCTTCGCGTCGCGGTTCGCGAACCAGTTGTGCTTTTTCACGTCCTTCATGGAGAGCAGCCTTTGAAACGCGGGCGTGTTGACAGGCCCGCACGATTCCACGATCTTGATGGGCATGTTCGTCAGGTACTTGCGGCGCACATTGTTGAGCACCTTGGACACATCCAGTTCGCCGTTGGTGAAGGTGTATTCGTATTCTGCGCGCAGTTCGTCCTTGCTGCGCCAGAGGAGGAACGCGCTCCCGCCGAACAGCACCAAAAAAATCAGCGAAATGAAGTTAAAGGAGCCCTGCCCGCTGAACAGCAGCGTCAGCGAAGAATATACGTTAAAAAAGCTAATCAGCGCGACGATGCCGCAAAACCCGATCATCGCCCAAGAAAGGTAATACAGCGCCGTATACGTGCCCTGCTTGCGCCGAAACGCCACTTCCTCGCGAAAATTGTCCAAATTCCATCCCTCCGAGCTGTATGTTTTCCTCTATTATACCACATTTCCCGCGCTTGTCGAGCGGTTTTGGGAAAAAACACACGGTGTTCATAATCGCGCTACATGCTTTTTCGCGTGGTGAGCCTGTCCCACGTCTCAAATACCTTGCGCACGTTTTCGGGGCGACCACCGGGGCCGAATTCGCACTGCGCGACGCAGCCGCCTTTATCCCACAAGGTTTCGTATACTTCGGCAACCGCGTTTTCTATGTCCGAAACGGTTCCGTGCGGCAAAAGGTGCTGCCTGTCGACCTCGCCCCAGAACGTGATTTTGCCTTTGAACGGCGCGAGCTTTTCGATGCCGATGCAGAAGATCTGCGTGTTCAGGGCGTCCAGCCCCAGTTCGATCAAATCCGGGATGATTTCCAGCGTATTTCCGTCCGAGTGCATAAAAATCTCCTTTCCGTGCGCGTGCGCGATATCGATATAGTCTTTGTACATGGGCTTGAAAACCTGCCGCCACAGCGCGGGCGGGATGAGCAGGGACTGCTGCGAGCCCCAGTCGTCCATGAAGTTCAGCACATCGACCTCGGTCTTTGCCCAGGTTTCCAAAAGCTCGCAGTAAAACGCGTGCATTTTGGCAAGGAATCGCACCATGTTCTCGGGCATATCCATTAGGTCCATGTACAGGTTCGCGGTGCCGCGCAGGAACTGAAGCTGTTCAAAGGGCCTCGGGCAACAGCCGCCGAATCGGAGTTTGTCGGGATGCGCGCGGCAAAAGTCGTCGATCTTCTCCCTGTCGATGGTCAACCATTCGCGCGGGATGTGTACGCAATCGGCTTCCGCCCAATCGTCGGAGGCGATCTGCGGGCGCTTGACTTCGCCGATGATACCCTCCTGAATGCTGACGAATTCGCAACCCCAGTCGTCCGTCGAGGTACCCGGTTCGTAGGCATTGCCACGCCCGATTCCGCGCTCCTTCGGAAAGCCCGATGTGCCCACGCCATCGCCCGGGAAGGTCTTGCGAATTTCCGCAATGGCATCGGGATATCGCACTTCCGCCCACGGCAGAGTCCACAGGTCGCGCGGCGCGCGGGAATGGTCGTTGCGCATCTCGAGCGTGTCCAGATAAATCTTCCTCGAATGCATTCTTGTTACCTCTCGCTTCTCTTTTCTGTTTTTTATTGTATCCTACGCGCCCTCTCCTGTCAACGGTACAACCGCAACAGATTGCTTTTTCCGCCAACCTCGGCACCATTTGCGGAACATTGTCGCATTTGTGTCCGTCAAAGAAACAATAGTATTGAACGGAGGCGGTATTTCATGAAACGGTTCTTGTCCCTTTTTCTCGCGCTAACCCTGTTTGCCTGCTGCACTTTTGCAAGCGCGGCTATCAACCCGATCGTGGAAGTACACGACGACGATGCGTTTGAAGACGCGCTGGATATCGAAGTGGATGTCGACGATCTCTTTGAAAAGGCGCCGGAGATGTCCATCATTTCGGACAAAATCGGGCAGATCGCATTTGCCACGGAAAACCCCGATGGCGACGCCGTACAGTGGACGCTGCGCTTCACCCGCGATGAAGCGTTCGACGGCGATGTCGAATTGTTCGCCGGGGTATATGCCGACGACTTTGTCGCGTCCGATCCTTTCGACTACACGTATACCGATTCGGACGACGACGACGATGATGACGACGATACCATAACCTTTCCCGTCACCCAAATGACATCCGAGGGCGAAAACACCGCTGTGTACTTCTGGAACCATCGCGGCACCTATTACGCGCTGACCGTCGCAGGAAACCCCAGCAACATGCAGTTTGCGGAAGTGTTCGACAGCGTGATGGATGTCTGCTTCGATTGATTCCGCCTCTTGAAAGAAACCCTCCCCAAGCCTTGAAAACTCGGCTCGGGGAGGTTTTTTGTTATCCTGCAAACGGTTCCCTTCCCAGAAACCTTTGCGGCGATTTGCCGAAATTCACGGCACGTATCGCATCGAGGATTTTTTCTTTTCTCGTTTCGGCATCGGGCAAATCGCAGACGACGTCGTTGAGGTCATACGGGCCGTTGCGGAAATGCCCGACCGCCGCCCCGCGAAACTCTCCGTCGATCAAAAGGTATTGCAAAGGCTCGCAATCGTATGCAAGGTTCTCGGTGAGCGGCTTTATCCACGCCTTCAGCCGATATTCGTTTGCCTTATAGAGGAAATCGTTCCTGTGGATGGCGTACACAAAACGCATGGGCTTCGGTTCGTAGGTCTGTAATTTCTCCATATCGCCAAAAAGCACATATCCTGCGTCAACCGACACGAGGACGCCCTCTTTTTCGAGTTCTGTAGCGGCAAGTTGTATTTCCTTGCTCGGCATCTTATAAAAGGACTTTGCCATTTCTATATTGAACCACACAAGGCGATGCGCAAACCTTTGGAGCACGATTTTCAGCGCCTCGATCCGCGTATATTTTCCCGCGTCGATATCGGGAAAGAACTCGCCGAATCTGTACCACCCCCTGTCCCATTCGCCGTCGTACTGGTCTTCATAAATCAGAAACGCCTCCTGCAGGCGGTGCAGGATTGGGGTAATCTCCTTCACGAGCAGCCCCGTTTCTTCCTTGATCTGCTGAATGGTGAAGGGGCCTGCGCTTTCGATCAGCGCAAGCAGTTTGCGCTGCGTCTCCGTCGGCTTCGGTAGCGGCTTGCGATACAGCGCCATGAACAGCTCCAAATCGTCAGGCACGATCCACCCGAGGTTTCCGCCCGCAAAGCGCCCTTTTATCAATTTCCGCTCCCTTTGTCTTTCGCGATTCAACGCAACGTCGTCAAAGCGTACGCGAAACGTGAGCGTCGGCGGTTGGCCAAAGCCGTTCCAGAACACGTTTTGCCCTGGCTGCATGTCCCGAAACAGCTTTATATATTCGGCTTCATCGGCTTTGTCCAACATGCATTGGCGTTCCATGCGGAGCGAAAGCCATTTCTTTCTGTCCATTATGCAGTGCCCGCCTTCCACTTCTTGCATTGCTCGATCCTCGCCCCGGGCGGGTTGTCGCCGTGTTCGGGGTCGCTGGAATACCGCGTGAGCAGCGCGCAGGGGATGTCGGGGCATTCGCCGCAGTAGACGAAGCCCTTGTCCTGACAGCAAATCGCCACGGGACATTCGCCGTGAAACGGGTGCCCGTTCGTCGCGATGCAGCCGCCGCATCCGCAGGTTTCCATGTAGCCGCATCCCTCGCAGCGAAGCCCGCAGCGGGTATCGACGGTCTCTTTTTTGTTCATCATCTTCCCTCTCTGTTTTTGTATAAAATAGCAGTAGTCGAGGATTACACCAGCCGGTTTGCCACCATGCATCCCAATGACCGAATCCGCCATACTTCTTTCCGATAAACCGCAACGCGGGGATATGTTTCCCGAACACATTGATGATTTTAGCCATCCCCATCCCTCTCCGATCGCATTATAGCAGAGCGGCTTCACTTTGTCGAGCGTTCGGAAAAAATCGTGGCAAATCGCCTTCGTTTCTGCTATAATGAATCCGAGCTATTCTCATAAGGAGTTGAGTGCAGGATGCAAATCGCGGCAATGACCTTTCGGCTGTATGCGCCGTGGGTACACAGCTTGAAGGAAAAGAGAATGGTCGTCAAAAGCCTCATCGCGCAGCTGCAAAACCGCTTCCACGTGTCCGCGGCGGAGATCGACGAACAGGATACGCACCAGATCATCATGATCGGCATCGCCGCCATCGTGCCGCACAGCGCCTTGGCAGACAGCTTCATGGACGAGGTGTCGCATTTTATGGAGGAATCCACGGAGGCGGAGATTTTGGACGAAGTGAGAGAAATCAGATAAGGGAGGAAAAAGATATGCTGAAAGTCTATTGCTACAGCCGATGCACCACCTGCAAGAAAGCCCTGAAGTGGCTGGACGACAGGGGCATCGCGTACACCCTTGTCGACATCAAGGCAAATCACCCCGATGAGGGAACGCTGCGCAAATATTACGCCATGAGCGGCCTTGCGCTGAAGCGTTTCTTTAACACCAGCGGCATCCCGTACAGGGAAATGGAGCTTGCAAAAAAGCTTCCGACCATGACCGAAGACGAGCAGCTTGCCCTTCTCGCGACGGACGGCATGCTGGTTAAGCGGCCGCTCGTGGTCGGAGAGGATTTTGTGCTGACGGGCTTCCGCGAGGCGGAATGGGCGGAAAAACTACAGGGAGGTATCTATGTTTAGACTGGGCTGGATCGAACCGGAGGAATACTCCTTCGAGTGTATGCTGCATATGGAGCGCTTTCAGATCAAAATGATGCTGGAAGACACGGACGAAGACGCGCATGCCGCCATGGCGATCGCGCTGAAGGCGAACCCGATCGTCGCGCGGTACTTCGCGCGCAAGTGCCCGGAAATGGCGGATACGGTCGCAGCGCGCATCGCCTCGGCGCCCGACGGGCTTTCTCCCGAACGGGTGCGGGCGGCGGAAGTTTGCATCTTGGGCGGATACGAGGATTTCGTGATCTACACCACGCCGGAACGTATGGGCGAAAAATGCGATTTTATATACGGCTGGAACAAGGATCGTCTGTTTGAGCTGTGCGATTTCGAGGGAAAAATCGCGCTCGATGTGGGCAGCGGAACGGGGCGGCTCGCCTTTGCTGCGGCGGAGCGCGCTGCGTTCGTAGTCGCGAGCGAGCCGGTAGATTCCCTTCGGGAGTTCATGCGCGACGAAATCGAAAGAAGGGACATTCGCAACATACGCGTGTGCGACGGGCTCTGCCACAGCCTGCCCTTCCCGGACGACAGTTTCGACGTGGTGATGAGCGGGCACGTGGTCGGAGATTTTTTCCGCGAAGAAATCGATGAGCTCACGCGCGTCGCCAAGCCCGGCGGCTGGCTGTTGGATGTGCCCGGAGATCAGCATAAGCAAATGCGTCGAAACGAACGGCTCCTGGCGGACGGCTGGGAGGAATGCGCCTATCAGGGCAGCTTCGGCAC
>CAYFRC010000018.1:5052-6570 GCA_964345325.1 uncultured Oscillospiraceae bacterium | reverse complement strand
GGCACCACAATATATCGCTACCGCAAACAGGTGCACAAATAAGAGCTTCCCCTTTCTCCAAAAAGAATCCGAACGACCTGCGCGTTCGGATTCTTTTTCTGCCCGTGGCGCGGTTCCGAAATGCGCTACGGCTCTTTCAGCTCCTCCGCCATCGGCGTGATGTCCACTTCGCTCCTTTTCAGGACTACGATGCACGTTCCGGCATCCGGCGTCGGATTGGGGGTCACCATCATGTGCAGGGTGTCCTTGCCGACGTAGAAGAACACCATGGTAAATTCTTTCCCCATCTCCCGAATATACAGCGCGTCGCCCGAAAAATAATATGCCAATTGGGGCAGGTGGTGATCGATCGTTTCGCCGAACTGCACGTCGGTCATGTGCGCTCCGGAGTCAAACGCTATCCGCAGCGGCCCTTTGGGGGAGATGCCCGTCATCGTTCCCATCAGGTCGTAGGCAAAGTCCGCCCCCAGCGACATGCTCATCGGCGGGTCTATGAGTGTCACCTTCATGTCCGTGATTTCCCATGTGCCCGCAAACACCTTCGGCTCTACCTTTTGCGCCTTGTCGTACGATATGATCTCCAAATTGTCCGGCTCCGGCCTGACGAGGCGCATCCCGCTCTCCGCATGCCATAAACCGCCCGCCACGGTCGCCTGATATTCGTAGAGGACGTCGTTCTCGGCGTCGTAGACGGTGACGAGGACGTAAAACGGTCCTTCTTCCACTTTCCAAACGATCTCCGTCGATTGTCCGTCCTTGGTGATGTGTCCCGTGCCTCCCGGATCCAACTGCAACTCGGTACCCATCGAAAGTCCTTCTCCGCCTTGTAATCCGTCATGATCGCGTCGTCGTCCAAATCCACGTACTTGCCGACGAAGTTGCTGCCATAGGTGTGCTTTTCCAGAATCTTGATGTCGTCGATCTCCTTGAGCGCAAGGTAGATTGTGGATGCAACCTGCGCTACGCCGCCACCCACGACCTTCACACCGCGCCCGTTCGGTGCGGTTTGGAAGCCCGCCTCCTTTGTGCGCGGTCCGACGAGGCCGTTGAAGGTAAACACCATGTCCGTCGCCATGTACATGCCATTGATGCGCTCCGCGGCAAGCTCCACATTGTGGAGTCGCGCGTCGGAAGACCCTTTCAGCGGGGTGGATACGCACGTCAAAAGCCCCTCCGACATCGCGACGGTACAATACATCGCGAAAAGACATACGACCAACAAAACAGATATCCCTTTTTTCACAGAATTCCCTCCCTGTTCCCGTTTGAAAAAGTGCATTCAAGTAGGTACGATTGCGGAAATACAGATGCTAAGTGCCTATGCTTTCTCCTCACCTCCCCGATACACGGTACGCAATTTCAGTATAGCAGCTATGCACTTGAAAAAGCCATTATTTCAACTTTATATTTACCCTTATTTGACGCTTTATAAATAATTATGGTTCCTATGAAAATAAGAAAAGTGTCACTTCTACAAAAAAGAATCCGAACCCGTCTCCCGTCAGGGAAGACCCGATT
>CAYFRC010000018.1:0-5042 GCA_964345325.1 uncultured Oscillospiraceae bacterium | reverse complement strand
GCTCCAATCCGTTGCGGAAATGGGTGGCTTCGTAGCGGTCAAAGAAAACAATAAATCCGAACCCATCACCGATTGGAAATAGGTTCGGATTATATTGGTTTGGTGCGGTTGACGGGACTTGAACCCGTACTCGGTTAAGAACACGCCCCTCAAACGTGCGCGTATGCCAATTCCGCCACAACCGCAGGCACCTCGTCGCTCTCGCAACAACAAACATTATAGCAGATGGCGCATGAGAAAGCAAGTTAATTTACGGTAATCCATACATTGCCCGTCTGTCACCGTAGCGCTCGACTTCTTCGATCAGTGATTCTCGGGTATGGCAGCTTCTCGATTGACAATGCTTCTCTTCGCGTTATACCGCAAATCAACCCATGAACTGCGCGATGCCTTACGCCATAACTTTGTCCATCAGTTGTCGGAAGCTGTCTACATGATCGTATTTTACCTTGCCGTTGGAAATCGTTTCAAACAGCTTCTTTGCGCAGTCGATCTTTGCCTGCTCGATCGGTCGCAGCTCCAGGCTCTCCATCGTGCCCTTCGTCTCCGCGATGAAGTAGATGTGGCGAATATCAACACCTTCGTGGAAGACGATCGCCCAGTCCGGGGAGTAATGTCCGACCGGTGTCGGTATAAAGAATCCCTTCGGCAGCTTCTCGTAGATGAACACTTCCTTTGCGCCGTCCAGCGACTTGACGAACGAACGCTCGACGCTTTCCTCCGCAATCCCGTCCGTAAAGACGTAGTCCTGAATCGCCTTTTCGGCTTTGAACGCCTGATCGAAGGTCTTCCCGTGCTTCTCCGCCGTGAAGATGCTTCTTTCATAGCTACCTTCGATTGTATTGTAGGTTATGTGCTGCACGATCATAGTGGCTTTCTGTTCCCTGATAAGCCGGACGACCTTGGAGATGAATTCCTCCGGGTTGCTGCCGTACATATTGAACTTATCCCGAGAAATACCCTTCAGGATTGCCGCGGCGGTGCGGCGCGTGAGGACGCAGCCTTCCGCGATTTTGCCAACCAAGTCGTACCTAATCTGGCCCGCTTCCGCGTGCTTCAAGGCCTCCGTGCGGGTTTTGACGGTTTCAAAGCTTTCGCCGGCGCGCACATCGTCGCCGGAGATGCTGTCCTTCTGCCCCGCAACGGAAACGGTATACTGTAACCGACTGACAGACAAGTCCCTGTTGATTGCGTCGACGGAGTTGCGAATCAGCTCGTCGCTGTCGAATTTGACCGTATAGGCGTATTTGTGGTTGATGGTATTCCAAAGCGTTTGGAACTCCTTTTTGTAGAAACGCTCGTTGAGCGGGTTTTCGGGTGCGGGCGTCTTGTTTCCGTCCAGGAACATATCCTGCAGCACGCTGTCGTCGAAGATCGCCTGCACCAATTTATGGATGCCTGCAGCCAAGGGTTGCAACGCTTCCGGCAGCGGCTGAAGGCGCCCGGCGGCCAAATCCTCGCGGTATTCCTTCGTGATGCCGTCATTATCGTCGATGTAGTAGCTCCTGATGAGATATCTATGAATCGCATTTGCTTGCGCCTTATCCAGCTTGACGCGGGTGCCGTCCGACATGGTGATGTTCTTTCCCTCGAAGTATTCGGCGCTCGCCTTGCGCGGCCGGTCGTACAGCACCCTGAGCGTCTCGTCCTGTAACGCGCTTACAAACGCGGTGTAGCCCTCGCTGGCGATGACGGTCAGTGTGTTTAGCACCTGCACTTCCTCGCCGACGGTTTCCGCATCCATGCGCTCGCCCATTTGGTTGACGCACAGCCGCAATCCGCGGCCGACTTCCTGCCGCTTTTGCGTGGTGCTGTCGCCGCCGGGCTTCAGCGTGCAGATTTGGAACACATTCGGGTTGTCCCAGCCTTCGCGCAGCGCGGAGTGCGAGAAGATGAAGCGCGTCGGCTCCTCGAAGCTGAGCAGGCGCTCCTTGTTCTTCAGGATCAGGTCATACGCGGAAATATCGTCGCTGAACTCACTGCCGCGCCTGAGAGCGGAATCGATTGCGCGCCCGGTCTTTTTGTCGATGCTGAAATACCCCCTGTGCGTGGCACGGGGATCGATGCCGTCCAGATACCTGACATACTCCGGGTCGAGCAGCGTGCGATATTCGTTCAGGGCGCTTACATACTCTTCCTCGAACGCGCGCCCGAATTTCCCGAGCAATTCGTTTCCGTCCCTGTCGTACTTGCGGTAGTGCTCAACCTTGTCGATGAAAAACAGCGACAGCGTTTTGATGCCTTTGTGGAACAACTGCGCGTCCTTTTGGAAGTGGGAGAGGATCGTCTCGCGGATTTGTACGCGCCGCATATGCGATTGGGACGCATCGCCGACAACCTGCCCCTTGCGCAGCACATCGCCGTTTGTGAAGGTGACCGTTCCTTCGATGGGGTCTATCTGCGATATGGAAAAGCCCTTGTACTGCTCCATATTGTCCGAAGCAAAGTACAGGTTGTCGCCGACGCCCAGCAGGCGCGTTTCGCGCTTGATCGATTTGCTGCGGTTGATTTCCAGTTCCAGCCGCACCCGCGGCGGCTTTTTCGGCGAGAGGACGAAGCCCTCCAAATACAGATAGCCGTCCGTGCCGTGAAGGTTTCTCACCTCGAAGCCCTTGACCTCTATGCGCTTGACCAGCCGCTTATTGTACGCGTCCAGCGCATCCAGCACATAGATCAGGTTGTGCTGTTCCCTGTGCGTCGCGGAGTAGTTGAGCGTAAACAGCGGATTGAACGACTTGATCGCCTTCTGCGTCACCTCGCCGCCCATCTTCTGCGGCTCGTCCATGATGATGATCGGGCGGTTGGCGGCAATGACGTCTATCGGCCTTCTGGACTGGAACTCGTCGCGCTTCGAGTAAATGATGCGCGACTCCCTGCTCCTGCCGTCCTCTTTCAGCGATGCGGCGAATGCCTGCGTGTTGATAATCATCACGTTGATGCCGCTGTCCGAGGAGAAGCTGTCCAGTTGGTTCAGGTTGCTGCTCGAATAGACGAAAAACCGCGCCTTTTTGCCGTAATGCTCCATGAAGTGATCGACCGTGATCTCAAAGGACTTCTTCACGCCCTCGCGAATGGCGATGGACGGCACGACCACGATAAACTTGCTCCAGCCGTACCGCTTGTTCAGCTCGAACATGGTTTTGATGTAGACGTAGGTCTTGCCCGTGCCCGTCTCCATTTCGATGTCCAGCGTGCAGCGCCCGTAGCTTTTGACCAGCGCGGCAGATTCGCGAATGTCGTTGTCCTGCTGCACCGCGCGGATGTTGTGAAGAAGCTGCGCATCGGTCAGTTGCAGCGCCTCGTTCAGATAGCCCGTGTCGTCCGGCTCGTCGCCGAAACCGATCTGCGCGCCGGGGAACATCCCTATCTGCCCCTGCGGAGCGGGAACAGCCCGCTTCACTTCGCCCAGGTCGCGCCGAAACGACACCCCGTCCGAGTAGGGCTGCCCCTTGAACACATCGACGGCGCTGTTCACCGCGTCGGTCTGAAATTGTTGGATTTTGAAGCGAAATTTCATGACTTTTTCTCCTCGCCGTCGACAGCATCCATCAGGAACCTGTCAAAGTCCGAGATATACACCTTGTCCTGAATGACGCGGTACTTTTCAAACTCACTAAGTGCATGTAACCTTGCGATCTCCGCCGTAACCTTTCCGGCATCCTTCAGAAGACCGTATTCAAACATCTGAATGAACGCATTCAAACGCGTTTCCCAGTCGTGCATGGTGACCGGAATATGGCGCTCCGCCATGTCCTCTGCGTAGTCCAAATAAGCGGATACCATGCGGTTCAGCTGCACCATTTCCGTCTCAGTCAGGTAATTCTTTGCAATGATTACATCCGATTCCATGATTTTCCCGCCCGGCGCGTCCTTCCATGTGGTCAAGCCCATATTCGGTTTCTCGGCGTTTGCTCTGCCATATATAACTTCCGCAGCTGTATGTCCATGCACGGCGTAGTGCATTTTATTCTGTACGGTCGCATAAAAACGGCGCGTCGCCTTCGCGTCCTTGTCATAGTCCAGCGCAGTTGCGTATAGATCGGTTATTTTCTGATAGAACATCCGCTCGCTGGCGCGTATTTCGCGGATTTTTTCGAGCTGCTCCTTGAAATACTTGTCTGTCAGCGTCGTTCCGCGCTTTAACCGCTCATCATCCATAACCCAGCCTTTGATCGTGTATGACATTGCGATTTCGTTTACCCATTTTCTAAACTGAACGGCGCGTTCAGAATTGACCTTAAAGCCAACCGCGATAGTCATTTGAAGGCCATAGTGCTTTGTCCGATAGGTTTTTCCGTCGGCGGCAGTTATTCGAAAATTTCGAATAACTGAATCTGCGATAAGCTCGTTATCCGCCAATATTTTGTTAATATGATAGTTGATCGTGGATACGGCGACATCGTACAATTCCGCAATCAGCTTCTGGGTCAGCCAGATGTTTTCGTCTTCATAGCGCATTTCGATGCTTTCGGTATCGTCTCCGTTTGCGGCAGTGTATGTCAAAAACTCTGCCGCGGAGGAGCGGATAGATACGTCTGATTTTTTGTTGTTCATCCTACAGCACCTTCCTTATGGTTCCGGGGGAATAGGTGTTGAAAATCTGGTCGAAATTGGCGGCGGTGCTGTCGTCCGCCATGCCGCTGTCGCGGAACACGGCGTAATACGGCTGTTTCTTCGCAATGGCCGTGACGGTTTCTGTGGTCACGCCTGCGTCAAAGCAGGCAAGCAGGTAGTTCCCTTCCACCGCGAACACCTTTTTGCCGCCGATGATCGTTTCTTCAATTTTACCGGAGGGCAGCACACCCAGCTCCAGCATCACTTGGAACAGCAAATCTTCCGGCGAGCGGTCGGGCTTGATGTTGTCGGTGGTATAGTCCAAAAGGGACTGCGCCGTTTGGGCAGGGTTATAGTACACGTCCTGCATGTTGCTACTGTCCAGACGAAGGACGCGGAAACCGATGTCGAGGTCTTGGGCGGTCAGGCCGGCTTCCTCCTTGATCTTGCGCCCCGCGCGGCGGATGCGTTCTTTGCCGATTTCGCAG
>CAYFRC010000017.1:6323-15492 GCA_964345325.1 uncultured Oscillospiraceae bacterium | reverse complement strand
GTAGTGCCGTATCGTCCAGTACATGCAGCGGCTATCCATCACCCAGCCCAGCATGTTGCGCGGCTTGAGGCGGTATCGCGCCTGATGCGGGTAATAGGGATTGTTCGGCTGGTACACGTTCAGCCCGATGAAATCGAGCTTTTGCGAGATGATTTGCAGGTCCGCCTCGGAGAGTGCGCCCCGCATGAGAAAGGAGGGCTTCCCGAGCAGGATGGGGTCGGTGTAAATGCCGTTTCCGATTTCACCGATCGGACCTTCAAACGAATATCTGTGCGCCCTGTCTATGTGCTTTTCGCTCTCGCCGCTTGGGATATATGTCGCGGAGGCGACAGCGATGCCGATCTTGGGCGGGAGCAGCGCATTTTTTCGGATGACGGACACTGCCTCGCCGTGGGCGAGGAGTATGTTGCGCAAAAGCTTCCGAAAGGAGAACGGAGAAAAGCGAAACGGCGGCTGTGTGCCCAGTACATAGCCCATCATGAGGAACATCTGCGGTTCATTGAGCGTCACCCAGTAGCGGACGCCGCCGGAAAGCGCGTCTGTGACCGCGCGGACGTATTGCGAAAAAAGGCGTACGATTTCCGGATTTTTCCAGCCGCCCTCTTTTTCAATCCACACGGGAAGGTCCCAATGGTATAACGTCACGATCGGCTCGATCCCGCGCGCGAGCAGCGCCTGCACCAGATTTCGGTAAAACGCGAGCCCCTTTTCGTTGATCCTTCCCTTTTCGGGCATCACGCGGCACCAGCTCACGGAAAAGCGGTAGGAGTTGAGCCCGATCTGCGCCATGAGGTTTACGTCTTCCGCATAGCGATTATAATGGTCGCACGCGCGCTTCGGCGATTCCCCGCGGCGGATGCGCCGGGACGCTTCGTCCCATATGCTCGGGCACTTCCCGTCCGCATCCCACGCGCCCTCTACCTGCGCTGCGGATGTGGCGGCACCCCACAGAAACCCCTTCGGAAACGACATGAAACCCCTCCAGTATAGAATGCTACCTATAGTATATCCTATTTTGCGAAAAATAACAGGGGAAAGCTGTGAAAAAAGCGTACAGATACACTTTTCTTTTGTGGCAGAACATGGTATACTATATATGGGAGTATAAAACACAGAGGAGGATTTTTTCCATGAAAAACCTGAAGTCGATTTGCGTCATACTGATTGTGCTGCTCATTGCCTCGATCGTGTGGGGCTACACGCAGATGCGGGATCTGAAGACCGCCAACGCGAGCCTCACTGCGGCGGAAGAGACCATTTCCGCCAAGGACGCGGAGATTCAGAAGCTGAATACCGACCATACCGCCGCCATCGAGGCGCTGACTGCGGAGAACACCGCTGCCATCGAGACGCTGACTGCGGAGAACACCGCCGCGACCGAAGCGCTGCAGGCGGAGCACACCGCGAAGATCGACGAGCTCAATGCCGCGCTCGCCGCAAAGGAAGCGGAGCTCACCGAACTGAACGCAACCATCGATCAGAAGGTCGCGGAGAAATACGCCGCCATCATCGAGGAGAATACGAAACTCAAGGCGCAGATCGCCTCTCTTCAGGCCGAAGGCCTCCTCGCGGAAGACGAAGCAGCAAACCAGGGTTGACAGGATACGGGGGGATAGACCATGGCATGCAAGAAGTCGACGACGGCGATCCTTGCAATTCTGGCTGTGATCGTCGTCGCACTGGGAATATTCGCCGTCGGCAGCAATTCCAAGGTGCGGGAGCTGAACGCGCAGGTCGCGACCCTCGAGGGCGAGGTATCCACGCTTACCGAGGCAAAGACGTCTCTCGAAGGGGAGATCGCGTCCCTCGCGGCGGAGAAGGAAGGCGCCGTCGAAGCGCTCGAAGGACAGCTCGCGTCTTGCGAGGCGCAGATTAAGGAGTTAGAGGAAAACGTCGCAACGCTCACGCAAGCGGGGGCAGACAAGGATGCGCTCGCGGAGGAAATGCGGCTGGAGATCGAATCTCTTTCCGAGCAACTGCAATCCGCCGACGGCCAGCTTGCAGCGCTCTCCGCAAAGGACGAGGAGATTGCAAAACTCAAGGGGCAGATTGCGCAGCTTGAGGAGGATCTTGCGTCCGTCAAGACACAACTTGAAGAGGCGGCTTTCGCCGCCGGCATAGAAAGCGACGCGCTCATCGAGAAACAGGTCGTCGAACTCGCCGAGAAGAATGCGACCATCGAGCAGCAGGACGCCCTGATCGCCGAAAAGGACGCGATCATCGAACAGCAGTTGGCAACCATTGCAGACCAGAACGCGATCATCGCGGATCAGGATGCGATCATCGCAGAAAACGAGACGGTCATGGTCGAAAAAGACGCCGTCATCGCCGAGAAGGATGCCACGGCCGAGGGGCACAGCACGCTCCTCGTCGAAAAGAACGCGACGATTCAAGAGCAGGCTGCCACTATCGAGACCCTGACGATCTCCGTGGAGGAAAAGGATGCGGAAATTCAGACGCTTTCCGCACTTCTCGAGGAGAGGGACGCCACCATCGTCGATCGGGACGAGACCATCGCCCTAAGGGATGCGACCATCGCCGAACGGGACGCAGCGCTCGTCGAACTGGATGCGACCGTCGAAGGGCAGGCGGCAGAGATCGCCCAAAGGGATCAGATCATCGAGGAGCAGAAAAACGCCATCGCCGAGCGCGATGAGACGATCGGCGCGCAGACCGCGGGTCAGGAGGCGCTCCTCGCCGAAAAGGACGCAACCATCGAGGCGCAGGCGGCATCCATCGCCGAAAAGGACGCGCAGATCGAATCGCAGGCGAAAACCATCGCCGAAAGGGATGCGACTGTCGAAACGCAGACGAATACCATCGCCGAAATCGACGCGACCATCGCGCAGCTTGACAAGGATTTGCTTTCCACCAACGATCGCAAGGTGCTGACGATGGCCAAGCTCGTGCAGGAAGGTTTCCGGGCGGCAGATGACGCGGCGATCCTTGAAATCAACGGCGTGGTGATTTCCTTTGCCGAGGTCATGGGGCAGTACGAGTACTACCTGAACTTCTACGAGGGCTTCATGGATGTGACCGACCCGGGCATCCTGACAGCGCTCATGCGGGAAGCGGTAGACACGCTGATCGAGGAAGAAGTTGTCCGCCAAAAGGCGGCGGAGCTCGGCATCGTGCCCACGGAAGAGGACGAGGCGCGCTATCTGCGGCAGGCGGAATTCGCCTACGCCGAGACGCTCGAAATGAAAAAGGCATTCTTTGTGACCACGGGCGCCTCCGAGGCGGAAGCCGAATCGCTCGCGAAGGAATACTTAACGGGCATCGGCTACGACATGGATCTTCTGCTGGAAAACGAGCGGCAGACGGATTTGTACGACAAAATCTATTCCTATGTGACCGATCCGTTGAACGGCACCGAGGAAGAGATGTCCTACGCCTACATCGCGACCGTCACCAAGTGGATCGCGGAGAGCGAGATTCTCTACCGCGTGGAACTCGACTAAAACCCGTTTCTATGTGAATTTCCACCGCATTGCGCGCGCCGAGGCTTGCATCCGGCGCGCGCTTTTGGTATAATGAATCGAAATCTATAATGGAGGAACACTTGTATGAAAAAATGGCTGTCTTTGCTGCTGTGTGCGGCACTTTTCTGCGCAATCCCCTGTTTGGCGGAGGAGGATTTGCAGGCCGAGCTGGATGCGGCAAATGCCCGCATCGCGGAGCTCGAACGGGAGCTGGAAGATGCGATATCCGAGAATGAATATCTGACGGCGCTCGTCGAACACTACGAAGAGCACGGGGACGACTCCGAGGATATGCCGAGCGAAGGCGAATACGAGGAAGAGCTGCCGCCGGACGAGGAGTTTTCGGACGGGGAACCCGCGCCGGTTCTCAAAGAGTTCGCGGACGCGGACGTTGTCGCGACGGTCAACGGCGAAGCGATCACCTTTGCCGATATCCGCGATGCGTACGAATACTTTCAGGGCGCATACGGCAGCTTCTTTGACATGACGGACCCCGGCGTCATCGCGCTCATGCGCGACGAGGCGCTGCACAGCACATTGCGCGACAGGCACATAAACGAATTGGCGAAGGAATACGGCATTCTGCCGCATTCGGAGGAGAAGCTCGCCGAGCTCGCGAAGCAGGCGCAATCGGACTACGAGGAAATGTTGGGATACTATAAGGAGTATTTCCGCACGGAAGGCATGGACGAGGTGCAGGTGACGGCGGATACGGAGGCGTATCTTGCGGAGAATGGGCTTACGCGGGAAAACGTCGAGGAAAACCTGATCGCCTCTGCCACCTACGACGAGGTTTCGGAGTATACCACCCGCGACATCGCCGTAACGGACGAGGAGGCGCGCGCATACTACCAGGGCCTCGTGGACGAGGCGAAGGAAACCTACGCGAACGACCCCTATGCCTTTGACAACGACGCGATGAGCGGCATGACGGTGTATTACATCCCCGCGGGCTATCGCGCCGTGAAACAGATTCTGATCGCGGTGGACGGTGCGGACGAAATCCTCTCGCTCGAGGAAAAGAAAGCCTCCGGCGCAATCACCGACGAGGAGAAGGCGCGCTACGACGAACTGACGGCGACGATTGCGCCGAAGCTCGAGGAAATCATGGGGCGCGTCGCGGCGGGCGAAGACTTTGACGCGCTGATGGCGCAGTACAACGAGGACCCCGGCATGATGGAGGGCAGCAGCTTTGCACAGACGGGGTACTACGTATCCGATACCACCGAAACGTTCGAACAGAGCTTTAAGGATGCCGCGATGGCGCTGAAAAACGTCGGCGACGTGTCCGAGCCGACGCTGGGCAGCTATGGCTACTATATCATCCAGTATTATAAAGACCTGCCCGAGGGCGGCGTGGAACTTACGGACGAGGAATTTGCGACGTTTAAGGCGGACTACCTCGAAAATGCGAAAATGGGCGCCTTTAGCGATATGCTCGATGCGTGGACCGAGTCGCTTGAAATCGTGTATACGGACGGCTTCCTCGATACCGCAGATGCCGAGCAGCCTGCGGAGGATGCGGAATGACGAAATACCGCATCGCGGATGCCCATTGCGATACGCTGTACGGCATCGCGACGGAAGGGAAGGCACCCGAGGGCTGCACCGTCCGCGCGGAGAATTTGGAGCGCGGCGGCGTATCGCTTCAGACGTTCGCTATGTTTGCCGGAGCGGGAGGGCCGAATGGGCACCCCTACGAAAAAGCGACCGCGATGCTCGCAGCGTCTGAGAGAAGCGGCATTCCCATGCTCAAAGGCGCGCTGCCCGAGCATTTGCCCGATGCGCCGCACGGCGTGTTCTCCATCGAGGGCGGCGAGATATTGGAGGGGAAGCTCGCGCGCCTCTACGAATTTGACGCATCGTGCCGCGTGCGCATGATCGCGCTTACGTGGAACAACGAAAACGAAATCGGCTATCCCGCCGCCTTGGGCGACGGCGGGCATCTCAAGCCGTTCGGCATGGAGCTGCTTTCGGAAATGGATGCCTTGGGCATCCTCGCGGACGTGTCGCACCTCAACATAGCGGGGTTTTGGGACTGCGTCGAGAGGACGAAGCTGCCCATCCTCGCATCGCACTCCAACCTGCGGACGCTGTGCGACGTGCGGCGCAACCTGTATCCCGATCAGGTGCGCGCGATCATCGAAAAGAAGGGCTTTATCGGCATCAATTTCTATAGCGCGTTCCTCGCAAAGGACAGGGAAGCGACGCTTGACGACGTGCTCCGCCACATCGACGGGATCGCGGAACTGGGCGGCATCGATGTTTTGGGCTTCGGCTCGGATTTCGACGGGGTCGACGCATCGCCCGAGGGGCTTTCCTCGCCGGACGATTTCCCCAAATTGATGGCGCTGTTGGAAAACCACGGCTATACCGAACCGCAACTTCGCGGCATCGCGGGCGAAAACCTCTTCCGGGTGCTGAAGGCGGCGGAGGGCGAAAGAAGATAGCGGCATTGCTCCGCGCGGGCGCACGGTTTGCGTCCGCGCGGAGCAATACGTACCCGTTCTTGAAATTAACGTGACAAGGGGCGGCCTGAAATGGTATGATATGCCCTATAAGGGAGGCTGCCGGATATGATTTGCCCGAACTGCGGCGCGAACAACAATGCGAGCCGCACGGTATGCCGCGAATGCGGGTTTGATTTTATAAGGGATCGCACGCCGAAGCAAAACCTGAAGGCTTTTTTTTCGCTTTTGCGCGGGCTCGTAATCGGGCTGTGCGTCGCCTATGTGCTGTTTCAGGCGCTTTATAAGGCGTACTACTGGGTTGCCGATTGGCGGATGCAGCGCTATTACGAAAGGCGCGGCGCGGTCGCGCCGACGATTGAGACCTTCACGATGGACGACGACAGGCTCGCCCACGCGATCACGTTTTTCGGCGACGACGGCGATACCATCTATATCCCGGAGCTCGATTGCGCGTACCGCGTGACGGGCAGCATCGCGCGCGTCGAGATTGCGGATTCGCATTGGTTCGACGCGAATCCCGAGGATGCGGAGGGCGCGATCGTGACGCTCTCGCCGATTTGCATCAGCGCTTCCGGCGCATGGCAGGAGCTGCCCAAAATCGAACTGAATATCGATACCCCCGTTTCGCCGCTGCAACTGGTCACCCCGGAAGGCGAGTATGAGACGGTGTATACCTCCGTATACAACCTCGCGCTCAAGGTCGTGCCGGATTCGACGATCTACGTCAACGGCGAAAACGTGACGGATGAAGCGGACTTTCAGGGAAAACTTAAGCTCCCCATCAACGTATACGCGCAGGGCGAAAACAATATCTCCATCCTCGTGGATACGAAGAACCATAAGCAGACGCGCAAGGACATCGTGCTCTACCGCGCGCCGCAGAGCATTCGCCTCGAACCCTCGCTGAATCTGGGGACAAAGGCGTCCGGCTCCACCTTTACCGTTACGGGCATCATCGATCCCACGGCGACGCTTTCCGTGGATACGAAATACGTCGAAAACTCCATCGAGGTGGAGGAGGACGGGAACTTCTCCTTTGACGCGAAGATGACCGAGATCGGCGACAATACCGTCACCTTCCGCGCATCCAAGGAAGGGCTTACGGACACGGTCATGTCCGTCAAGGTGTATTACGTGCCGACGCTCAAGGAATACAGCGACAAGGCGTGGGCGATGGATTACGACCAGCTCAAGGTCATGACGGACGTCTGGAACGGGGCGATCTTCCTGTGCAAGGGCGAGATCAAGGACATCGTCATAGAGGGTGACAAAAAGGTTCTCATTATGGATGTCGGCAAAGACGGCACAGAGCAGCTCGTCGCGCTCGAAAACAAGTCCTCCCGCGAGGAGATCGAGGTCGGCAGCGTGTACCGCGCATATGCGGATGTGGACAGCCTGTACTTCTACGTCGACAAAAACCTGCCGTACCTCATTTCGAGATACATATTGCTGCCAAACTAAAAGGAGGCTTCGGTTGTGAGCGACAAGACAAAAAAGGTATGGGACCTGTTTCGGACGTTTTTCCGCATCAGCCTTTTCACGTTCGGCGGCGGCTACGCCATGCTGCCGCTGATCCAGACGGAAGCGGTCGAGAGCAAGCACTGGGTGACTGCCGATGAGGTGCTGGACATCGTGGCGATCGCGGAATCTACGCCGGGTCCGCTTGCGATCAATTCCGCAACGTTCATCGGCTATCGCGTGGCGGGCATCATGGGGAGCGCCGCGGCGACCTTCGGCGTGGTGCTGCCTTCTTACATCGTCATCTGCGCGGTGTCTCTCTTCTACCATGCGTTCATGCAGAACAAATGGGTCGCCTGCGCGTTTCGCGGGATTCACGCCGGCGTTGTAATGCTCATCGTGAACGCGGTATTGAAGCTCGGAAAAGGCTGCCCGAGGACGCTGTTCTCCCTGATACTGTTCCTCGCGGGATTCATCCTGACGGCGTTCTTTTCGGTGGACAGCAGGTTGATTTTGATCAGCGCGGCGCTGTGCGGCATCGCCGCGAGCGTGTTCTACGCCAAAGAGAAGGGGGAAAGCGCGAAATGAGCATTCTGTGGGAACTGTTCATATCCTTTTTTCAGATCGGGCTGTTTACCTTCGGCGGCGGATACGCGATGATCCCCATGATCCGCCAGACGGTGGAGGCGAAGGGCTGGATCGATACGACAACCCTTGTCGACTTCATCGCGGTAAGCGAATCGACGCCGGGGCCGTTCGCCGTCAATATCGCCACATTCATCGGCATGCAGCAAAAGGGGCTCACCGGCGCGGCGGTTGCGACATTGGGCGTGGTGCTCCCGTCCTTCTTGGTCATACTGCTCGTCGTTCGCTTCTTCATGACGTTTTCCGAGAACCGCTTTGTGCAGGGCGCGCTTTCGGGGCTGCGGCCGACGGTCGTAGGTCTCATCCTCGCGGCGGCGTATTCCATCGGCTATACGACGTTTGCGGGCGCGGGGACGGTGGACTGGAGGGCGGTCGGGATCTTCGCGGTCGTGTTCGCGCTTTCCAAGGTTCGCTGGAAGAAAAAGCCGCACCCGGTCATTTGGATCGCGCTGAGCGCCGTGTTGGGCATCGTGCTGTACGGGTCAATCACCTAAAGGAAGCCCTTAACACAATGTGCCGCAAAATTCGCACGGGCGCGCTTGACAGGGTTTTCGCGAACTTGGTATAATTTTGCATTATCAATATAGGAGGGATTTCAATATGAAACACATTCGGACCTTTTTGGCGCTACTTCTTGCATTTTTCCTCGTCTCTTCCTTCGCTTTTGCGGCGACGGCAGAAGGCGTAAAGATCGGGATGATCGGGCCGCTGACCGGCGCTGCGGCGAGCTACGGCATGTCCGTGCAGCATGGCGCGGAGCTGGCGGTTGCCGAGATCAACGCCAAGGGTGGCATCCAGCTTGAGCTGAACTGCCAGGACGACGAGCACGATGCGGAAAAATCCGTAAACGCGTATAACAACCTGTGGGACTGGGGCGCACAGATGGTCGTGGGCTCTGTCACCACCACGCCCTGCATCGCCGTTGCGGCGGAGGCGTATAACGACCGCATGTTCATGCTGACGCCGTCCGCGTCCTCGCCCGATGTCACCGAGAACAACGACAACGTGTTCCAGATCTGCTTCACCGACCCCGCGCAGGGCACGCTTTCCGCGCAGTACATCGCGGAAAAGGCGCTCGCGAAGAAGGTCGCCGTGATATACAACAACGCCGAT
>CAYFRC010000017.1:1166-6313 GCA_964345325.1 uncultured Oscillospiraceae bacterium | reverse complement strand
ATCTACCAGACCTTTGAACAGAAGGCGGCGGAACTCGGGCTGGAAGTCGTCTCCGTGACCACGTTCACCGACGAAACCACCGACTTCTCCGTGCAGGTTTCCACCGTAAAGGAAGCGGGCGCGGAACTGGTGTTCATGCCGATCTATTACACGCCCGCATCCATGATTTTGCAGCAGGCGAACGCCGTCGGCTACAGCCCCGTGTTCTTTGGTGTGGACGGCATGGACGGCATCCTGAACATCGAAGGCTTTGACACCTCGCTTGCGGAAGGCGTCATGCTCCTCACCCCGTTCTCTGCCGACGCGACGGACGAATTGACGGTGAACTTCGTGAAATCGTATCGCGATGCCTACGGCATCATCCCCGACCAGTTCGCGGCCGACGGATACGACGCGGTGTATACCCTCTATGCCTGCATCGAAAGCGCGGGCATCACGGATGCGACCTCTACCGAGGAGTGCTGCGAGCTGTTGATCGCGGCGATCCAGAACGTCGAGATCGCAGGCCTTACCGGCACCATGCGTTGGGACGAGTCCGGCGCCGTCACCAAGACCCCGACCGCCGTCATGATCCAAAACGGCGCATATGTGGGCTACGGCAACTGATCGACCAAAGGATTCTGTCGGGCCGCTCCTTCGCGGGCGACCCGATTTTGGCGTTTATTTGAACTTGTGTAAATGGGGTGGACGTTCATGACCTTGTTTCTCTCCCACCTGATCAACGGCATCAGCTTGGGCAGCGTGTACGCGATCATCGCGCTGGGATATACCATGGTGTACGGCATCGCGAAAATGTTGAATTTCGCGCACGGCGACGTAATCATGAACGGCGCGTACACGGCATTTTCCGCATCGCAGTATCTCGGGCTTCCGGCGATCCCGTGCATTTTGATTTCCGTGGCGGTATGTACCATTTTGGGCGTTGCCATAGAAGGCCTGGCGTACAGGCCGCTTCGGCAGTCGTCCTCTCTGGCGGTATTGATCACGGCGATCGGCATGAGTTATCTTTTGCCAAACGTCGCGCAGCTCATCTGGGGATCGAATCCGAAGAATTTCCCCGCGATGCTGGATTTGGGCAGCTTCTCGCTGCTTGGCGGTAAGCTCATCATCAGCGGCGTGACGCTGCTCACGGTGGCTGCAAACATCGTCATCATGATTGCGCTGACCGTCTTTACGGGCACGACCAAGATGGGGAAGGCGATGCGCGCGGTATCCGAGGACAAGGGCGCGGCGGAACTCATGGGCATCAACGTGAACCTCACCATTTCCACGACGTTTGCGATCGGCTCCGCGCTCGCGGCGATCGCGGGCATACTGCTTTGTTCGGCGTACCCGACGCTGCAGCCGACCACCGGCTCCATGCCGGGCATCAAGGCGTTTACGGCGGCGGTATTCGGCGGCATCGGCTCCATTCCGGGCGCGATGCTGGGCGGTGTGCTGCTGGGCGTGATCGAAATACTGGGCAAGGCGTACGTCTCCACGGAGCTCGGCGATGCGTTCGTGTTCGCCGTCCTGATCATCGTGTTGCTTGTAAAGCCGATAGGGCTTTTGGGCAAGCACACGCACGAGAAAGTCTGAGGTGATACGGATGAAAAAGCTGAGCAAGACCGCAAGAAGCAACATCATCACCTACGGCATCGTCATCGTCGCGTTTATCGTCTGCCAACTCGTAATCAACGCGGGCGGCATGACGAAATCGCTCAAGGGACAGCTCGTGCCCATATGCGTATACATCGTTATGGCAATTTCCCTGAACCTCACGGTGGGCATTTCCGGCGAACTGAGCTTGGGACACGCGGGATTCATGTCCGTCGGCGCGTTTTCGGGCATCGTCACGGCGGCGTGGCTGCGGGCGCAGGGCGTACAGGATCCCACGGTGCAGCTCATCATAGCGATGGTTTCGGCGGGCATTTTCGCGGGCATCGCAGGCGTTTTGATCGGCATTCCGGTGCTGCGCCTGCGCGGCGACTACCTCGCGATCGTAACCTTGGCGTTTGGGGAGATCATCAGAAACGTCTTCAACTGCCTGTATATCGCGATCGAGACCACGAAGGACGGAAACGCGCTGCACATCCTCTTCAATTCCGTTCCGGACCCGTCCTTTACGCTCCTCGTGAACGGCCCCGCCGGCGCGACGGGGGTGACGAAGCTTTCGACGTTTCCGATGGGCTTCGCCCTCATCCTCTTTACGCTGCTCGTGGTGCTGAACCTCATACAAAGCCGCTCGGGTCGCGCGATCATGGCGATTCGCGATGCGCGCATCGCCGCGGAATCCGTCGGCATCAGCGTCACCAAATACAAAATGATGGCGTTTGTCACCTCCGCGTTCCTCGCCGGCATGGCGGGCGCGCTGTTCGGGCTGAACTACTCCACGGTGTCGGCGGCAAAATTTAAGTTTGATACGTCGATCCTCATACTGGTGTTCGTCGTGCTCGGCGGCATCGGCAACATCCGCGGCTCCATCATCTCGGCGGCGCTTTTGACCGTCCTTCCGGAGCTTTTGCGTGCGTTTGCCGACTACCGAATGCTGGTGTACGCGATCATTTTGATCCTCGTGATGCTGGTGACGAACAACAACACGCTGCATTTTGCGCTGCAAAGAATCAATCCGTTCCGGCGCAGGCGGCTTGAAGGAAGGGAGGGGCGGGCATGACGATGAAGCGCAATCAGGGCGTAAAGCTGGTGCAGCCGCCCTTTCACGCGCTCATCCCCGAGCGCGACGTAAACGAAATCCCTGTGCTTGAGACGCGACATTTGAGCGTGGAATTCGGCGGCCTGAAGGCGGTGGAGGATTTTGACGTCGTCATCGGCAAGACCGAGATCGCGGGGCTCATCGGGCCCAACGGCGCGGGCAAGACGACGGTGTTCAACCTTTTGACGAAGGTCTATTCGCCGACGTCCGGCACGATTATGGTCGACGGCAAGGACACTGCCGGCATGACGACCGTGCAGGTTTCCAAACTCGGCATCGCCAGAACCTTTCAAAACATCCGCCTGTTCGGCAACATGACGGTGGAGGACAACGTGCGCATCGGGCTGCACAACCAAATTCCGTACTCGATGCTCTCGGGCATTCTGCGCCTTCCGAGTTATTGGATTCAGGAGAACAAGCAGCACGAAAAGGCGATGGAGCTCCTGTCCATCTTCGACATGCAGGATATGGCGGGCGAGATCGCGGGATCGCTGCCCTACGGCGCGCAGAGAAGGCTCGAAATCGTGCGCGCGCTGGCGACGAAGCCGAAGCTGCTGCTGCTCGACGAACCAGCCGCCGGCATGAACCCGCACGAGACGGAAGAACTGATGGACAACATCATCAAAATTCGCGACACGTTCAAAATCGCGATCATGCTGATCGAGCACGACATGAGCCTCGTCATGGGCATCTGCGAGGGCATAGGCGTTCTGGATTACGGCAGGATCATCGCCAAGGGCACGGCGGCGGAAATCCAGTCCAACCCCTTGGTGATCGAGGCGTACCTCGGCAAAAAGAAGGAGGGCTGACGCATGGCGCTTTTGCAGGTGGAAGACATTCATGTGTATTACGGCAGCATCCATGCGATCAAGGGCGTATCCTTTCGGGTCGAGGAGGGCGAGATCGTAACGCTCATCGGCGCGAACGGCGCAGGCAAATCCACCGCGCTCAACACCGTTTCGGGGCTGCTCAAGCCGGCATCCGGCAGGATCGCCTTTGAGGGCAAGAATATCACCGGCATGCAGGCATCGAAGATCGTGTCGTTTGGCATGGCGCTGTGCCCGGAGGGGCGGCGCGTGTTCCAGCAGATGACCGTGCGCGACAACCTCGAAATGGGCGGCTTTACGCGCCCTGCGGCGGAGATCGCGCACTCGCTCGAAAAGGTGTTTGCAAGCTTTCCGCGCCTCAAAGAGCGCGAAAGGCAGGTTGCGGGCACGCTCTCGGGCGGCGAACAGCAGATGCTCGCCATGGGGCGCGCGCTGATGAGTAAGCCGAAGCTCCTCATGCTGGACGAGCCGAGTATGGGCCTCGCGCCGATTCTGGTGGAGCAGATCTTCTCCATCATCGAGGAACTGCACGCCGCAGGCACGACGATCCTTCTGGTGGAGCAGAACGCCACCATGGCGCTTTCCATCGCGGACAGGGCGTATGTGCTGGAGACGGGCAGAATCGTGATGGAGGGCAAGGCATCGGATCTTTTGGAAGACGATTCCGTGAAAAAGGCGTATCTCGGCAACTGAGCGCCGCGCGGCGGCGTATTGTCAGCGGCGCGAAAATGTGGTATAATCAATGTGCGCCCATGGCGAAAAGATTGTTTGAGGGGTTAAAGCATGTTTCCCGAAAGCATCGGGTGGGACAACTGGGGCGAACTGATGTGCGATGCGCATTTGTTCGCGCCCGTCGTGCGCGCCGCGCTCTCCGCCTCAGGGCTCCCTGCGGGGGAGATTCGCGCGGGGTTTCCGGGCACGAACGCGGTGTTCACCGCGGGAGACGGATATGTCGTTAAAATCTATGCGCCGCTCGGCATCCGCGATGCGGACGCGGAGCGCGCATGCTATCGCCTGATTCGCGATTTTCGCGTGCCTTTGACGCCGCGCCTGTACGCGGAAGGCGGGCTGGAATTCGGCGGGCACACATGGCAATACATCGTCATGGAGCAGGTGCACGGTCGCGCCGTGCGCGAGATTTGGAACGATATGGACCAGGGCGCGCGAATGCGCGCCGCGCGCGCGGTTGGCGCGTTTGCGGCGGCATATCACGCCCTGCCGGACCCGTTTTCGCCGGAAGACGAACTGTCCCGAAGCGGTTTTTTACGCGGCACGCGGGAGCGCATCGCATGGAATGCAAGTAGGCTGTTGGAAGGCGGATGCCGCGAGAGTTTCGCTTCGGAGCTGCTTCGGCGCGCGACGGACGCGCTCTTCGAAAAAGACAGGAACATTGTATTGACGCACTCGGACCTCACGGAGGATCATTTGCTGATCGACGGGAAGGCACTGCACATACTCGATTTCGCGGACAGCCGCATGGGCTTTTCCTCGCTCGAATGGGTGCCGCTTTGGTTCGGCATGTTTGCGCGGGATGAGGAAGCCTTTTGCGCGTATCTCGATGCGGCGGGGGATGCGTATTCGCCCGAGGAAATGCTGCTCGCTACGATGCTGCACGGCTACGGCGCGCC
>CAYFRC010000017.1:0-1155 GCA_964345325.1 uncultured Oscillospiraceae bacterium | reverse complement strand
AAAATCTGCAGGATATGCGGGACGCGGACGCGCTTTTGCCCGCGTTCCCGAAAGCCTGACGGAATCCGATATGACCGCGCCGCGAATCGGAGAAAGGACAAGAAATACCATGCTACCGAGGCTGTTTTTCGCGCTGATGAGCCTGCTGCTGTTTGCGGGGCAGGTCTCTTTTGCGGAAAATGCGCCGCCGGTGAGCGTGACTTCTTCCATAGAGCCGAGCGGCATGGTGACGGCGGGGGAGGCGTGGCTGCGCATCGCGATCCAATCGAACGGGGCGACGGCGCTGCGCATTTGCCGCACGGACGGAACCGTCGTCATGGACCTGGGCGAGATCGAAAACTACACCTGCGCGAACACCGTGCAGGTGGCGGATACGGAGCTCGACGAGGGCATCCTGCGCTTCGTCGTGCAATACACCTATGCCGGTAAGCGCCGAAGCGCGGACGCATCGGTAAAGATTGTGCGGCTTCAGGCCGCGCCGTCGATCGCGGTTTCGCGCAGCGTCTCCGCGCCCTCCGCAGAGGTTGGAAGTACCGTCACCGTCGTGTACCGCGTCCAAAACACGGGCAACGTGCTTCTGACGGATGTCGCGCTTTCGGACGGGGAGCTCTGCGGCGCGACGGACATCGGCTCCCTTGACGCGGGAGACGAGCGGCTGATCGTGCGCGAGTGCGAAATGCGGGAGGGCTTTTCCTCCGCGCCGCGCGTATCGGCAAAGAGCGCATTTGGCGGTGTAACGGACGAGTGCGCGCCGTATGCGGTCGACGTTTCCGAAGCGGCGCTCGCGCTTCGCATCGAATGCGACAGGCAGGGCGACGGGCGCGGCGAAACGGCGCATCTCAGGTACGTTTTGACCAATACGGGTTCCGCGCCGCTTTCGGGCATTCTAGTAACGGACGATATCTTGGGAGAAATCGGCTGCGTGCCGTATCCGCTCGAAGCGGGGAAGAGCTGTACGCTTTCCCGCGAGATTACCGTGCAGGAGACGAAGGCATATCGCGCAACCGCCGTGTGCGACGGCGCAAAGGCGTACAGCAACGCGGTATCCGTTCCGGCGTATACGGGAGACGGCGGGGGTGCACTCGCGTTTTCTGCAACGGCGGAGAGGGACGCGGGCGGAACCGTGCGCGCGGAGATCGCCATCGATAACCGAGG
>CAYFRC010000016.1:11904-15624 GCA_964345325.1 uncultured Oscillospiraceae bacterium | reverse complement strand
AGTTCCGCGCCCTCGGGCAGGAACACGATCACTTCTTCGCCCGTGTCGTCCTGCGCAATGCGCAAGCGACCATCCTCTGCCTGCAGCACCTCGCCGGAAATCACAAACGCCTCGACCTTTTGGGCGTAGACCTGCCCGGGGATGGAAGCGGTCACGCTGCCGTCATAGGTGATGTACAGGTACGCGTTCTCCTCGGGCAAGGGGTCGATGCCTTCAAACGCGGTGTTCTCGTCCACATTTACCTGAATCTCGCCGTATTCCTGCGTATCGAGCAGGATCATTTCCACTTCGCTCTGCAGCGCGATTCATTCGATCGGCATGCCTTCGCTTTCCTCCGCGCCGGCGGAAATGCCGCCGAACGCAAGAATCGCTGTCAGCAGAATACAGAGGATCGCCATAGGGATAGATTTTTTCATTTCGGGTTCACTCCTTTTCTTTCGCGACGTTTTTCCCGCCGCCTTCTATCTGACGGGATGCGCGCAAAATTGTTCCTTCGGGGCGCATGGAATCATAACGCAAGGCGGATGCGCGCTCGCTTGACAAACCGTTTTCACAGAGATATACTGCGGATAGTATAGACAGCATCGGGAGGTGTACAGGCTTTGCGGACGATTCGGGTGAATGTGGGAAAGCCCTATGCAGTGCATATCCGGCGCGGGCAAATCGCGGATGTCGGCAGCCGCATCGCGCAGCAGCTTCCTTTGGCGAAGCGCTTTCTGCTCGTTTCGGACGACAATGTGTACCCGCTGTACGGAAAGAAAGTATCCGCAAGCCTTGCGCAATCGGGCTGTCAGGTATCTTCCTACGTCTTTCCGCACGGCGAGGGCAGCAAAACCCTCGCAACCTATGGCGACCTGCTGCAGGCGCTGTGCGAGGCGCGGCTTTCGAGGGACGATTGCCTCGTCGCCCTCGGCGGCGGCGTAGCGGGCGATCTCGCGGGCTTTGCGGCGGCAACCTATCTTCGCGGCATCCGCTTTGTCCAAATCCCCACGACGCTTTTGGCATGCGTCGATTCCTCCGTCGGCGGAAAGACAGGCCTCGACTTGGCGGGCGGCAAAAATCAGGTCGGCTGCTTCTATCAGCCCGATCTTGTGCTCTGCGATCCCGATACGCTCCTCACCCTTCCCGCAGAGGAATACCGAAACGGCTGCGCCGAGGTCATTAAATACGCGCTGCTTGGCGGAGAATCTTTGTTTGTTTCGGTACGGGACACTCCCGTATGCGAACAATATGAGGAAATCATCGCGCGGTGCGTCGAAATCAAGCGCGATTTCGTCGAAAAGGACGAGTTTGACCGCGGCGCGCGTATGCTCCTCAACTTGGGCCACACCGTGGGGCACGCCGTCGAAACGTGCAGCGGTTACACAATCCCCCACGGGCAGGCGGTTGCCATTGGCATGGCGGTCATCACAAAAGCGGCTGTGGAAAAGGGCTTGTGCGAGCGCGACACGTCGCGCGCACTGTCGGAGCTCCTCGCCCTATATTCGCTGCCTACGCAGTGTCCGTTTTCGGCGGATATGCTCGCGCGCGCGGCGCGGGCGGACAAAAAAAGTACCGAAGAGCACATGACCCTCATCGTCCCCGAGCGCATCGGGCGGTGCAGGGCGCTGACAATCGCAACGGACGAAATTCCGATCTGGCTCGCGGCGGGAGGGGTACGATGAACCGCATCATACGGGGCGGCGCGCGAAAGGGCGCGGTGCACATTCCGTCCTCCAAGTCCTTCGCGCACAGGCACCTGCTCTGCGCCGCGCTTTCGCAGGCGGAAAGCACCGTATTCTGCCGCGGCATTTCCAAGGACATTTCCGCAACCATTTCCTGCCTCAACGCGCTCGGCGCATCCATTCGCGAAGAAGCGGAAAATGCGCTGCGCATTTCCCCCGTTCGCTTTGTGCCGAGGGAAACGATGCAGTGCCGCTGCGGCGAAAGCGGCTCCACCTTGCGCTTTCTGCTGCCCGTCGCATCGGCGCTCGGGGCGGATGTTGCGTTCCATACAGAGGGTCGGCTCGCGCAGCGCCCCCACGGCGAATTGACCAAGTGCCTCGAAGCGCACGGCGCGCACATCGGATGTGACGGACAGGTTCTCACCTGTTCGGGGCAACTCGCGCCCGGCGCGTATGGCATTGCGGGCAACATCTCCTCACAGTTCATTTCGGGGCTCTTGTTCGCACTGCCGCTGCTCGGCGGCGACAGCACGCTGACGGTAGTGGGCGAAATCGAATCCTCCGCCTATATCGCGATGACCGAGCAGGTGCTTCGGGACTCGGGCATCCGCTTTGAAAAAGCGGGCAATGTCTATCATATTTTCGGCAACCAAAAATATCTCGCGCCCGAAAGTGCAACTGTCGAGGGCGATTGGTCGAGCGCGGCGTTTTTCCTCTGCATGGGGGCGCTCTCGCGGGAGAACGTCGCCGTTTCGGGGCTGAACCCCGCCTCCCGCCAAGGGGATCGGGCACTTCTCGACATTTTACGGCTGTTCGGGGCGAATGTGCGCGTTTCCGGCGAAACGGTCTCCGTGCAAAGGGGCGAGCTTACAGGGCAAACCATCGACGTTTCGGAAATTCCCGATCTGGTGCCCGCCATCGCCGCCCTCGCATGCGGCGCATCGGGCACTACGCGCATCGTGCGCGCCGAACGGCTCCGCTATAAGGAGTCCGACCGCCTGCGTTCCGCCGCGCAAATGCTCTCTGCCCTCGGCGCGTCGGTTACAGAGACGGAAGACGGCCTTCTCATTCACGGCGCAAAACGCCTTTCGGGCGGAACCGTCGAGCCTGCAAACGCCCACCGCATCGCCATGGCAGCCGCCGTCGCCGCAAGCCTTTGCGAAAGCGACGTGCTTCTTCGGGACGCACAGTGCGTCGAAAAATCGTACCCCGCATTTTGGCGCGATTTTGACGGATTGGAGGTAATCTGATGGGAAGCCTATACGGAGAAAATATCCGGCTGACATTGTTCGGGCAGTCCCATTCGCCCGCGATCGGCATGGTCATGGAGGGCATCCCCGCAGGCGAGCGCATCGATATGGAAGCCCTTTGCGCCTTTCTCGCCCGCAGGGCGCCCGGAAAGAGCGAACTTGCTACGGCGCGGAGGGAGGAGGATATCCCGGAGTTTCTCTCGGGGCTTTCGGGGGATATCACCTGCGGCGCGCCGCTTTCCGCGATTCTATACAATGCCGACGCGCGCCCCGGCGATTACGACGCGTTTCGCGACGTCCCAAGGCCGGGCCACGCCGATTACACGGCGTTCGTCAAATACTTTGGCCATCACGACGCTGCGGGCGGCGGGCATTTTTCGGGGCGGCTGACCGCGCCGCTTTGCATCGCCGGGGGAATCTGCAAGCAGCTCCTGGAAAAAGAGGGCATCCTCGTCGTCGCGCGCATCTTTTCCGTTGCGGACGTCAATGATATGGGCGAAATCGCCCCGTCCGTCGCGCAAAAGGCGTTTCCCGTCATGGACGACGCGCAGGGCGAGAAAATGCGCGCCCGCATCCTGGAGGCGAAGTCTGAGGGCGATTCCGTCGGCGGCATCGTCGAATGCGCCGTGCTGCACCTGCCCGCTGGGCTCGGAGATCCCATGTTCGGCGGCATGGAAAACCGCATCGCGCAGATCGTCTTCGGCATTCCCGCCGTCAAAGGCATCGAATTCGGCGCGGGCTTTGCCACCGCACGGATGCGCGGCAGCGAAAACAACGACGGGGTTATCTGTTCCGAAGGCTCCGTG
>CAYFRC010000016.1:6659-11894 GCA_964345325.1 uncultured Oscillospiraceae bacterium | reverse complement strand
GCGAACCGAAACCAACCGCTGCGGCGGAATCCTGGGCGGAATCACCAACGGAATGCCGCTCGTCTTCCGCGCCGCGTTCAAGCCGACCCCGTCCATCGCAAAGCCGCAAAAAAGCATCTCCCTTTCGACGGGCGAGGCGCGGGAGCTCACCATTCGCGGCAGGCACGACCCGTGCATCGTGCCGCGCGCGGTGCCGTGCGTGGAAGCCGCAGCCGCCATCGCCGTGTACGACGCGCTGCTCGGAAGAAGAAAGGAATTCCGCACATGAACATGTCCGACTTCAGGGAAACGATCGATAAGATCGATGCGCAGATCGTAAACCTTTTCGCGCAGCGCATGGAAACCGTCGCCGACATCGCGCGATACAAAAAGGAGCACAACCTCCCGATTCTCGATGCCGCACGCGAAAGGGAAAAGCTTCAATCCATCGTGATGCAATCGCCCGAAGCGATTAAGGAATATGCGGTGCTCCTCTATTCCCTTTTGTTCGAATTGAGCCGCAGCTACCAAGGCCGCCATATCGGCGCGAGTTCGGCGCTGCGCGAAAAAGTGCAGTCGGCGATCCGAAACACGCCGCCCTCCCCGCCCGAAAATGCGCCCGTCGCCTGTATGGATGCGGATTCGCGGGCGGCTGCGGAAAAGTTGTTTCGCAATCCGAGGACACATTGTTTCCCCTCCCTCGAAGCCGTCTTTTCCGCCGTTGAAAGCGGGGAGTGCGAGTATGGCATCGTTCCACGAGAAAACCGCGGCGTATACGATTCCCTGCAAGAGCACGGCTTTTACATCGTGCGCAATGCCCTCCCCTTCCTCTGCATCTCCAAGCGCCTCGAAATATATCCCGATTCGAACCGCACGAGCCTCCTGCTGGCGCTCCCGAACGAACAGGGTTCCCTATACAAGGCACTCTCCCGCTTCTGCGCGCTCGGCATCAACCTGAGTGCGATCGAAAGCCGCCCCGTTTCGGGCAGGGATTCCGAATCTATGTTCTATATTGAACTGGATGTGCCCGTAGGTTCGCCGAATCTGCTCTGGCTTCTCGACGAATTGCCGAATGCATACGCTTCCGTTCACTATCTCGGCAGCTACAGCGAGGTGCATTGATATGCCGCAATACGGCCTCTTGGGGGAAGTGCTTTCGCACAGCCATTCGCCGCAGATCCACCGCATGCTCGGGGAGTACGCATACAGTCTGTATGAGATGGCCGCCTCAGACATCCCGTCCTTCCTGAAACGCGGCGCGTGGGACGGGCTCAACGTGACCATCCCCTACAAAAAGACCGTCTTTCCCTATATGGACGAGGTCGGCGCCGATGCCGCTATGACGGGGTGCGTCAACACCGTCGTCAGGCGAAACGGAAAGCTGTACGGCGACAATACCGATGTATACGGCTTTGCGGAGACGGTGCGCCGCTTCGCCATCCCCGCTTCGGGAGAGGATGTTCTCGTCTTGGGGAGCGGCGGCGCGTCCGCCGCCGTATGCGCCGCGCTGAAATCCTTCGGCTGCAAGCCCATCGTCGTCAGCAGGCGCGGGGAAATCACCTACGACAACCTTTCCGCCTTCAGAACCGCAGAATACATCGTCAATACGACGCCGCTCGGCATGTATCCGAACAACGGGGAAGCCGCCGTCGACCTGGACGATTTCCCCGACTGTCGGGGCGTGATCGATCTCATCTACAACCCCCTGCGCACAAAGCTGCTCTTGCAGGCGGAAGAAAAAGGCATCCCCATCGCAAACGGCCTATATATGCTCGTGGCGCAGGCAAAGCGCAGCGCGGAACTTTTCACGGGGCGCGCCATCGCGGATGAAGAAATCGGGCTCATCTATGAAGTACTCTCGCAATCGCTCAGGAACATCGTCCTCATCGGCATGCCGGGCTGCGGCAAAAGCACGCTTGCAAAAGAAATCGGGCAAAAGACGGGGCGCAAAGTGCTCGATTCGGACGAAGAGATTTATAAAAAACACGGCATGACGCCTTCGGAAATGATCCTCCAAAAAGGGGAAGCCGCCTTTCGCGACGCGGAGAGCGCGGTATTGAAGGACATCGGAAAACTCTCCGGCTGCGTCATCGCGACGGGCGGCGGCATCGTGACGCGCCGCGAGAACTACGCCTCGCTCCGCCAAAACGGCGCCACCGTTTGGCTTCGGCGCAATGTTGAAAACCTTCCGATCGACAATCGCCCGCTCTCGCAAAAAAAGACGCCCGCCGCGCTCTACGCCGAACGGGAGCCTCTCTACAGGGAATTCGCGGATTTTCCCGTCGATATGGACGGCGCGGAACGCGATATACAAATCGAAAATCTGTTGCGCGGAGGAATCAAAGATGAAAGTGCGCGTCATTAACGGGCCCAATCTCAATATGCTCGGCATTCGGGAGCCATCCCTGTACGGCGCGCAGAGTTATAATGCCCTCGTGCACTTCATCCAAGATGCAGCAGCGGAAATCGGGCTCGAAGTCGATTGCTTTCAGAGCAACCACGAGGGTGAAATCGTCGAATGCATCCAAGATGCGCTCGGCGCATACGATGCCATCGTCATCAATCCCGCGGCATACACGCACACCAGCATCGCGATACTGGATGCCTTAAAGGCGGTCGCGCTGCCCGCCGTCGAGGTGCACCTGTCCGATGTTTCGACGCGGGAGGCATTTCGGCAAATCTCCTACGCAGGCATGGCGTGCGTCAAAACCTATATGGGGCTCGGCTTTGAGGGGTACAGGCAGGCACTCCTATATCTTAAAGCATACAAAGCACCGTAAATCCTCCACCTCGTCCGCCCGCAGGGCGGAAGGGCGGGTGGGTGGGGCGCGACTTTTTCCCTCCGCGAGGAGGGAAAAGAGCAGTCACAGATTGTTTTTCATCCACGCGGCGCAGCGTAGCGCCCACTTCTTCGTCGCTTCGGTCTGCTCCACCGTGGGGAAAATGCTTGCCGCGACGCGCAGCGCTTCCGCAACCATTCTTTCTTTTATGTCCCGAATCTCCGTGCCGTACGCATCGAGTACTTTTCGCATCCTCCGCCGAAACGCCTCGGCGGGGATTTCTTCGTTTCCCGCGTCGAGCCACATCCATATGGCATACGCGACATCCGTCGCAGCATCGCCCATGTGCGCCGCGTCCCAATCGATGATCGCCTGCGGCATCCCTTCCCGAAACACGAAATTGCACGGCGAAAGATCGCCGTGGCAAATCGTTTCGCCGTCGGAATCGAAATCGCACCCCGCGTCGTGCAGCGCGCGAATCATCCGAAACGCCTTTTCGCACTGCTCATCCGTAAAAAGCCCGAGGTTTGCGGGGCACTCCCCCTCGATATATTCCAAAACGAGCCTGTTCTTTTCATCCGCGCCAAAGCACTTCGGCACAAAGCATATGCCCCGCTTTCGCAAATGCGAAAGCGCCCGCATTTGGAATTGCGCGTTTTGCGGCATCGGCCGTTTGATCACATCGCCGTCCCGTACGAGTCCGACGGTGACCCTTCCGCCGAGAAGTTGCTCCTCCAATCCCCTCAATCCTCCCCGAAAAGCCGCGAAAGCCTTAGCTTCGCCCTGTACGCATCGTTTCTGGACACGCCCTGCTCCATAAGCGTCTCCGATGCCTGCCGCATGGAGAGCCCCGCGAGCAAAAGCTCCACCATCCGCGCCTCGACGGACGCGGCGGTATTCGGGGCTTCCTCCGCTTCTTCTCTTTCCGGGAACGCGCACACCACGCAGTATTCCCCTTTTTCGACGTTTTCATTCGCCCGCAGCCGCGCGAGCACCTCTTCGCACGTGCTCGTGTCGATTTTTTCGTAGAGCTTGCTGATGTCGCACGCGACGGACAGCATGCACTCGGGCGACACCTCGGAAATCATCTCCACAAGGTCTACCACCCTGTGCGGCGATTCGTAAAACACCGCGACGCGCACATCGCCCTTGGATATCTTCTCCAATTTCTCGCGCAGCGGCTTTTTTTCACGCGGCAAAAAACCGTAGAACGCGAATTCCCGCGCGTAGAACCCGCTCGCGGAGATCGCCGCAACCGCCGCGCAGGGGCCGCATATCGGCACCACGCGAATGCCCGCTTCGATCGCCGCGCGCACCACGGGGGAGCCGGGGTCGGAAATGCCGGGCGTGCCCGCGTCGCAGACGAGCGCGACCGTCATATCCTCGCGCAGCATCTTTTCGATCAGTCCGTCCGCCTTTTGCATCTCGTTGTGCCTGTGGCTGGAGACCATGGGCTTTCGCACGTCCAGTTTGGACAGCAGCTTCATCGTCACCCGCGTGTCCTCCGCCGCGATCAGGTCGCATTTTTCAAGCGCCTCCCGCATCCTCGGCGTCAGGTCGTTCAGATTGCCTATCGGCGTCGCGACCACCCAAAGTTCCGCCATCGTGCGCGCCCTCCTTTCCGCCCTTTACGACGTAGCACAGTTCCCCCGTGACGGCGTATCGGTCGAGGATTTCCATCCCATTGGGGAGATTTTTCTCCATCCACTCGGAATACTGTCTTTCCATGCCGACGGATCGCCCGCCGAGCGTCCGCGTCGGAAACGTCACGAGCGCAAACCCCTGCGTTTGCGCCAAAAGTCGCGACCCCGCGCCCTTTTCCTGCGCTTCCAACACCGGCAAAAGCTTCATCATGAGCACTAGGTCGGCATCCCCCTCGGGCATTCCCGCCGCGAGGTCGCACACGTCCGCCTGTACATCCCAAGAAAGCGCCCGCGCCCATTCGTTCACGATGCGCACCTGCCCGCCGCCGACGTCGTACCCCCGTACGCGAAACCCCTTCGCGCCGAGGTACAGCGGGTTGATGCCGCATGCGAGGTCTTTGATCGCCTTGGGCGCGCCCGTCGCGGAAAACGCCCTGTCATACAGCGCGTCCATGTCGCGCAGGCGCTCCCGCGTCGAGGCGTGCGTTTTGAGCGCGTCCGTAAGCGCGAATGCATCCCCCTCAAGGTATCGCGCAAGACATTCCCGCGCGCGCTTCATCTCTTCGACGGTCATAAACGCGCCCGTCATCTGGTGCAGCTTCGCCTTCGCCGCCTTTTCGGCTTCCTTGGCGTTGCCTCGGTTTTTCAGCTCCCGCTGGTATATGCGGTTCACGGCGTCGATGCATACGTCCGCGTATTTCTTGCCGTCAAACACCGCGAATCAACTCCATCAGCCGCGCATAAAAGCGCAGGTTGTGCGCCGTCGCAAGCCTGTACGCCTGCGGATCGCCGATCTTGAACAGGTGGTAGAGATACCCCCTCGAATACCGCCT
>CAYFRC010000016.1:0-6649 GCA_964345325.1 uncultured Oscillospiraceae bacterium | reverse complement strand
ACAGAACGCAATCGTAGTTCGCATCGACCGGCTCCCTTTCGCGAACGTGGTGGGCGTCGAGCGCGTAATAGAATTTATAAAAACTGCCGTCGCCCCGCATCACGTCCTCGTGCGTTTCGCGCCCGTCCACAAATGTATACAGCCTGAAATGGCGCGCCTCGCGCGTGGGAATCACGCAGTCAAACAGCGTATACCCCATTTTATGGCACCTGACGATTTCCTCCGGTCGCCCGACGCCCATGGCGTATTTCGGCTTTCCGTCCTCCATCGCCTCGGCTGCATATTGCAGGATGTCGTCCCGCAGCGTGCCGTCCGCATCCACCGGCCACCCGCCGAAGCCGTAGCCGTCAAAGCCAATCTCTTGAAGCCGCTGCCCACATTCCAGCCGCAGCGCCCTGTCGCTTCCGCCCTGCACGATCGCAAACAGATACGGCTTTTTCCCTTTTCTCGCGTTCTTGTCGAATTCGTCTTTGCACCGCTTCGCCCATTTGACGGTCAGCTCTACGCTGCGGATTTGCTCTTCTATGGAATCGTCCGGGTGCGTGCATACGTCCAGCGTCATCATGATGTCCGATCCGTACTGGAACTGCGCCTGAATGCACTTTTCCGGCGTGAAAATCAGCTTTTCCTTCCCCATGTCGGGGCGAAACAATATTTCGTTGTCGCGAATCTCGCCGTAAGCGGCGTTTTCGCGAATCAGCGAATAGAGCTGAAACCCGCCCGAATCCGTGAGGATCGTCCTGTTCCAGCCCGTAAAGGCGTGCAGCCCGCCGAGCGATTTTACGGTCTTCGCGCCGGGGCGGTTATAGAGGTGATACGTATTCATCACGCAGCCGAAAAGCCGCGCATCCTCCGCGTCCTCAAAGCCCGTACACCGCAGCGCGCCATAGGTCGCATCCGGGAAAAACGCCGGAAGCGGCACTTCCCCGTGGTTCGTCAAAAGCGTGTCGTTCATGGTTCCTCCGTTTTCTCGACAATCCGAAGCGTCGCGCTTCGGGAGCGCGGGTTCCGTTCAAGCTCCTCCTCCGTCGCCGTGATCGGCTTTCGCGTAATCAGTTTCGCGACGGGCTTCTTTCCGCATACGCATATGGGGATGTTCTTGGGGCATATACACGGGTCCGCAAGGCTTCGGAACGTGTTTTTGACGATCCGATCCTCCAACGAATGGAAGGCGATCACGCACAGGCGCCCCTTTGGCTTGAGCAAATCGACGATGTCCCGAAGCGCCTGTTCCAGCGGCTCCAATTCATCGTTCACGGCGATCCGCAGCGCCTGAAAAGTCCTGCGCGCGGGGTGCTTTTCTTTTTCGCGCAGCTTTTTCGGGATCGCCGCGTCGATGATATTCGCAAGCTGCCCCGTCGTCTCGATCGGCCGCCTGTCGACCAATACCTTTGCGATGTGCGCCGCCCAATTTTCCTCGCCGTAGTCGCGCAGGATGCGCGCGATGTCCCTTTCGCTCCACCCGTTCACGATGTCCCGCGCGGAAAAGGGCTGCGACCTGTCCATGCGCATGTCGAGCGGCGCGTCGTCGTGATACGAAAACCCGCGCTCCCGCACGTCCAACTGGTGCGAGGACACGCCGAGGTCGAGCAGCGCCCCGTCGAGGGCGGGCAGGCCGAACTTCTTCACGTCGTGAAAATTCCCGTGGATCGCGTGGAAGCTTTGGTTTTCCCCCAGTCGCGCGACGGCGGCTGCAATCGCGTCCTCGTCGCGGTCGATGCCGTAGAGCGCGCCGTCCAAAAGACGCTGCAGAATCGCCTCCGAATGCCCGCCGCCGCCCAGCGTGCCGTCCAGATATGCGCCGTCGGGCTTGATCGCAAGCCCCTCGATGCACTCCGCGAGCAGCACCGGCTCGTGCCGAAACTCCATCCCATTCCCCTCTTTGCGCGTTTTTTTCATTATACCATATCTTTGGCGCGCTTGCTTTTGCCCCGCCCATGTGTTAATATACTTTTATCATTCTGCCTTGGAAGGAAGAGACGCGCTTGAATCCGATATACCTGTCCACCGGCACGTTCACGGGGCGCGTGAACGGCAGAAACCTGCGCCTCCTCGCCGAACACTGGCGCGAATTTGCCTGTGACGGCTTTGAACTGCTGCTTTTTGAGGACATTTACGAGCGGCTGCCCGAGGCGCTGCCCCTGTATCGCGATATTCCCATCCCCGTCGTGCATTCGGACAAGACCATCGGGGATCTCCTGAGCGCGCCGGAGGATGAAGCCTATGCCGCTGCGGAGCACCTTTTGCGAACGAATTTGGACGTGTGTGAGGCGGTCGGCGCGGCGAAAATGGTCCTGCACGGCTGGGGCAGGCCCGACAGGGACCGCGAGCACGACCTCATCTGTGAACGCATCCTGCGCCTTTGGGAGATCGCGCGGCTGCGCGGCGTGGACCTCCTCCCCGAAAACTGCTGCTGCGAATATCGCGACCCCCTCGCGATGTTTGACAGCCTGCTGCGGTTGGAGCCGCGCATGCACTTCATTTTCGATACGCGCCTCGCGCAGTTTCATCGGCAGATTCCGGAGATGCTGCGCGCCGAATCGTTCCAAAGACACGCCGTACACATGCACATCAACGATTTTGCGGGCAACTATAAGGAATGGGACGCCTTGGGGCGCACCCCGCCGTTCGGAACGGGGGATATCGACTGGGAATCCCTCTTTGAAGGGCTGCGCGAATTGCCCTATCGCGGCTCCGTTACGCTCGAAGCGCCCGCCATGCTCGCGCAGGGCGTGGATACGGAGACGCTCAACCGCCGCCTTTCCTTCATCCGCAGCCGCCTGTAACCATGTACAATGAAGGGGCATTCTTCGCGCGTTGGGATGTTCCTTTTTTGCGCCAAGTGCTGCGACACACAGCACCCGCTCTGCCATTTGATCGCATACCGCAAATTCCTCCCTTGCAGTATCGTCACGATGCTTCCGTTTGGGGCGCGGAGAACAAGCCCTTTGCCGCTACAGTTTTTTTCTCATGACGAGCCTGTCGCTCGCCTCATACCATAGTTCAAAGCCCGCCTTTTCGTACATTCGGGCGGCGCCCATGAAGTCATCCTCCGCGCTTACAAATTCCCTGTTCGGATACGCCTCGACAAAACGAAAGCCGTCCTTCGCCGCGTCGTCGCATACGCGATGCAAAAGCATCGTCGCGACGCCCTTTTCGCGCATCTCAGGCGCGACGGCAAAGCAGAAGATCGATTTGACCTTTGTTTCCGGCGCGTCCTTTTTCACCGCCTGCATAAACATTTTCCAGGAAATGCAATCGTAGCAGGCGGATTTTGTGTTGGCGTTGCACCAGCCGACGACCTCGTGTCCGCGATAGGCGAGATAGCCCTGTATCACGCCGCGTTTCACATACTCGGCGGCAACGACACGCCTCTTTTCGGCGGTCGAAAAATCGCGCCCGTCGCAATCTTCGCCTGCCCAACAGACGCAATAGCAGCGGTGCTCGTCCTTTCCCGTCGAATGCGGCGTGGTGTCGAAAAAGCGCAGGTAGTCCTCGGCTCTTTCGGGTGTGAGCCGCCGTATTTCGACGTTCGCCCTCCCGTCCTTCCGCTTCGTGCCGTAGGCGAAGAGCGTCTGCGGGCAGTAGTCGTTTGAAATCGCCGCCGATTTCTTTTTCATGGCTTTGCCCTCTTTACCCGTCGTTGCGAAGCTCCCGACAGAGCGCGATGTAGTCCATCGAGTATTCGTCCTCGCCCGCGACCGCGCGCGTTGCGGCGATGGCGAGGCGCATCTGCGCGCTCGTCACATCTAAAATCGCGCTGTCCAGCCCCGCGCCGACCGCCATCGCCAAAAACGCGGCGTTGAGTGCCGCCCGATTGGGGAGGCCGTAGGAAATATTGGAAAGCCCCGCAATCAAATGCACATCCCCGTATCGGGCGCGGAGTTCGCGGATGGTTTCGATGGATTTCATGGGGTTTCCGTCGTCCGTCGCCAGCGTCTCCACGACGCAGTCGATATAGATTTTCTCAAGCGGAATGCCCGCTTCGGTGAGCCGTGCAATCAGCCTTTCGGCATTTTCCACGCGCTCCCGCGCATTTTGGGGCATCCTCTCGGCGACCGGCATGCCGACCACGCCGACGGAAGTGCCCGCTATCAGGGGCAGAAGCTCGTCGATGCGCTCGGTCACGGTGACGGAATTGACGATGATATCCATCCCCGCATTGGCTTTGAGCGCCGCGCCCAGCACCTTCGCGGACGGCGAATCGATCATGACTCCCACGCCCTCATGCGCGCCGATGCGCGCAATCAGTTCCAGCATCATGGGGAGCTCGTCCTCCCCCAGGAGCGCGGTGTTCACGTCCAAATAGCGCGCGCCCGCCTCGATCTGTCTTTCGATCATCCTGTCCAGCGCCGCAAAATTGCGCGCCTGCATGGCGGCGAGCGTCCTCGGAATCGAGCTGACCAGTTTTTCTCCGATCAGGATCATAGCAGTTCCTCCCTTGCAAATGCGATGAGCGCCCGCGTGAGGCGCACCTTTTTCATCGGCATCATCAGATAAAACCCGTCGCAGAACGGCCGCGCGGCGCGCATCTGCTCCTTGGCAAAGGCGACGGATTTCTCCTCGACCGCCGCGCGGTCCAAGCCCTTCAGGCTTTCGACGAAATCCGCCGGCACGGCGATGCCGCGCACCTCACTGTTCAGAAACACGGCGTTTTTGTAGCTCGCAACCGGCAATATGCCCGCCAAAATCGGGATCTGCAGCGCTTCCCGCGCGCGTTTGAGGTTTTCTATCGTCTTCTCCCCGAAGATCGGCTGCGTGATCAGCAGATCGACCCCCACTTCTTTTTTTCGCATCGCGCGGCGAAGCTCGTAATCGAAGTTCTCCACGCCCACGTCCAGCGCGCCCGCGACGAGAAAGGGGCTCTCTGCAAACGTCGATTCGTTGAGGTTTCGGATGAAGCCGATGAGCTTGACCGAGCTTATGCTGAACACGTTTTTGTCGCTGCGCTGTTCGCCCTCCTGCCGCTCGTCCGTGACGATCGGGTCGCCCGTCACGGCGAGCACGTTCCCCACGCCCTCCATGCTCGCGCCGAGCAGCGCGCCGCGGATCGCGATGCGGTTGCGGTCGCGGCAGGTCAAATGCGGCATCACGTCAATCCCCGCCTCGCGCAAAACCTTCGCCGCCATCAAAAAGGAATCCGCGCGGGAGCGCGCGAGCGGCGAATCGGACAAAGTGATGACGTCCGCGCCCGCTTGCCGAAGTTCTTCCGCCGCGCGCAGGCAGAAGGAACAGTCCGCATCGTCCGGCGGGCTGATTTCCGCCGCCAGCAGAAGTTTTCCCGTTTTCAGCGCGCGATGCGTGCGGCTCAGGCGCGCGGGGGCGGGCATTTCCTCGATGCGCGGCGCCGGTGTCCCGCGCTCCGCGCCCGATTTCGGGAGAATCCGCGCGGCGCACGCGATGTGCGCGGGCGTGGTGCCGCAGCAGCCGCCCAAGATCGCCGCGCCCGCCCGCCCGATTTCCGCAAGCCGCTCCGCAAAGTACTCGGGATTGTCCCGATACGTGAGCCTGCCGGCGACGACGGAGGGATAGCCCGCGTTCGGCATCGCGATCAGCGGCGTATCCGAAGGCGGCAGCGCGCGGATCAGCTGCAGCATGTGCGTCGGCCCGCAGATGCAGTTGAGCCCCGCCGCGCTGACGCCCGCTTCGCGCGCCTCCTTCAGAAGCTCGGCGTACTGCCTGCCCGCGCGGGAATGCCCGTCCTGCGAGATCGCAAAGGAGACGATCACCGTCGCATCGGGCGTTTCTTCATAAATCCGGCGGATGGCGGGCAGCATCGGGGGAAAGTCGTCCTGCGTCTCAAACAGAAAGTCGTGCGCGCCCAGCCGCAGAAAATCCTCCGCGACGGACAGATAGTCGCCCGCCGCGTCGCGGGATTCGGGGGAGATCGGGCCGATGTCGGCAAACACCCGCGCGCCGAACGCCGCAGCCTCCGATGTCGCGAGTTCGTACCCGGCGCGCAGAAGCGCCCTGCGGGTTTCCGCGTCCGGGAAGAGGACGGGATTCAGGCAGAAGGTATTGGTCTTGATCGCCGTCGCGCCCGATGCGAGGTATTCGCGGTGTATGCGGCAGACGAGTGCGGGGTTCGCGGTATTGGCGTATTCGCAGAGATCGTCCAGCCCTGTGAGCGTTCGGTAATAGGTGCCGAACGCGCCGTCAAAAAAGAGGGGTTCCATATGTGCTGCGTGCGCCTCCGTTCGTTTCCCGTTCGTTTCGAGTATTTCCTCCATTTATATCGGATTGCGCGCATTTTGTCAACGACGTTGGGGTTATTTTCGGATATCGCCCGAAATGCGTGCGGGATTGACTTCCGCTTGAATGCCGCTCCTTCGAGCGACTATACGAATATACAGAAACAGCCTGTACGGGGAGACTTTTCGCCCCGTACAGGCTGTTTTTTATGCCCATTGTGCGAACCGAAACGAAGGGATGCATGGCAAGAGATGCCGAGTTTCATATTCTCTACTAAATGGTAAGGGTGTAGTGCCGCAGAACGAATGGATTTCGTAGATCTCGTTTCGTTTTAGACCCCTACTAAATGGTAAGGGTGTAGTACAAGCCTTTTCGATTTCGGGAGCGTCGCTTTGTGTTTTAGACCCCTACTAAATGGTAAGGGTGTAGTACCTCTAATCGAGTCTTCCCCAATCAG
>CAYFRC010000015.1:0-16397 GCA_964345325.1 uncultured Oscillospiraceae bacterium | reverse complement strand
GAACATGCAGCAGCGGCTGACGGACTCCCTCGAAACCGCGCTGCGCATGGGCGGCGGGCTCGTGATCGCAAACATCGTGGGCGGGGAGGATCAGCTCTTTTCGCAGAACTACGCCTGCCCGGACTGCGGCATCTCCATAGAGGAGCTCACACCGCGCATGTTCTCGTTCAACAATCCCTACGGCGCGTGCCCCGCCTGTTCGGGGCTGGGGACGCTGCTCAAGGCCGACCCCGCGATCATCATTCCCGACCCGGAAAAGAGCCTGAACGAGGGCGCGATCCAGGCGAGCGGCTGGAACTCGGAAGGCGAAAACACCATGGCGCATATGTATCTTATGGCGCTCGCGAAGAAATACAACTTTTCGCTCGACGCGCCCGTGAAAGACCTGCCCGAAGAGGCCATGGACGCGATTTTGTACGGCACCAAGGGCGAAAAACTGACCGTGCAATACGAAAGGGCATACGGGCACGGCGAATACCAGTCTCCGTTTGAGGGCATCATCCCCAACATCGAGCGCAGGTACCGCGAGACGAGTTCCGACGGCGCGAAGGAAGCGCTTTCGGAGTACATGGCGGAAACGCCCTGCCCCGAATGCGGCGGAAAGCGGCTGAAGCGGGAGGCGCTCGCCGTGACGGTCGGGGGCAGCTCCATCGCGGACGTGAACGCATTGTCCGTGCTCGCGGCGCGCGACTTTTTCCGCGACCTGACGCTCACGGAAACCGAACGGCTCATCGCAAGGCTCGTTTTGCGGGAGTTGGAAAATCGGCTGGGCTTTTTGGTGGACGTGGGGCTGCAGTATCTGACGCTTTCCAGAGCCGCCGGGACGCTCTCGGGCGGGGAGGCGCAGCGCATCCGCCCCGCCACGCAGAGCGGTTCGTCCCGGATGGGCGTATTGTATATCTTGGACGAGCCGAGCATCGGCCTGCACCAGCGCGATAACGAACGGCTTCTCATGACGCTGCGCCGCCTGCGGGATCTGGGCAATACCGTGATCGTCGTGGAGCACGACGAGGACACCATGCGCAGCGCGGATTATCTGGTGGACGTAGGCCCGGGCGCGGGCGTGCACGGCGGCGAGATCGTTGCGGAGGGAACGCCCGAGGAGGTCATGCAGAACCCCCTTTCGATCACGGGCAAGTACCTGAAGGGCGAATACTGCGTGCCGATCCCCGCATTCCGGCGCAAGCCGAGCGGTTTTATCACGGTGCGCGGCGCGCGGGCGAACAATCTCAAAAACATCGACGTGCGCTTTCCGTTGGGCGTCGTCACCTGCGTCACGGGGGTATCGGGCTCGGGGAAATCGTCTTTGGTGAACGAGATTCTCTATAAGCAGCTCTCCCACACGCTCAACCGCTCGAAAATCAGGGCGGGCGCGCACGACGGGATCGACGGGCTTTCGCAATTGGACAAGATCATCGCGATCGACCAATCGCCCATCGGCAGGACGCCGCGCTCGAACCCCGCGACCTATACGGGACTTTTCAACATGATCCGCGACGTGTTCGCGGAGACGCCGGACGCGAAGACGCACGGCTACAAGAGCAACCGCTTCAGCTTCAACGTCAAGGGCGGCAGGTGCGAGGCGTGCACCGGCGACGGCATCGTGAAGATCGAAATGCACTTCCTCCCCGATGTGTACGTGCCGTGCGACGTGTGCCACGGGCAAAGGTACAACAGGGAGACGCTCGAGGTGCGCTATAAGGGCAAAAACATCTACGAAGTTCTGGAGATGACCTGCGAGGACGCGCTGCGGTTTTTCGAGCCGATCCCGAGGATTGCATCAAAATTGCAGACGATGGTGGACGTGGGGCTTGGCTATGTCAAGCTCGGCCAGTCCTCGACGACGCTTTCCGGCGGCGAGGCGCAGCGCATCAAGCTCGCGACGGAGCTTTCGCGCGTCGCGACGGGGCGCACGATCTACGTGTTGGACGAGCCGACGACGGGGCTGCACATGGACGACGTGAAGCGGCTGAGCGCGGTGCTGCAGCGGCTTGCGGACGCGGGCAACACGCTCATCATCATTGAGCACAATCTGGACGTGATTAAAACGGCAGACTACATCGTCGATCTGGGCCCCGAGGGCGGGGACGGCGGCGGCACCGTCGTGTGCGAGGGCACGCCCGAGGAGGTTGCGAACGTGCCCGAAAGCTACACGGGGCGGTTCCTGAAGCGCGCGCTTGCGCAGGGAAGACGGGAGGGGGATGCTTAATGCCTCCCCTGTGTATGATGGTAAAGCCCGCATCGTCCATGTGCAACATGCGCTGTGCATACTGCTTTTATGCGGACGTCGCGCAGAGCCGAAGCATCCAGTCCTTCGGCGCCATGCGGCGCGAGACGCTCGAGACCCTCGTTCGGCGCGCCTTTGCCTACGCGGAGGGCTACGTGCAGTTCGTGTTTCAGGGCGGCGAGCCGACGCTGCTTGGAGCCGATTTCTTTCGGGACGCGGTCGCGCTGCAAAAAAAGTACAATGCGCGAAACCTCCCCGTGATCAACGCCGTCCAGACGAACGGGTATGCGCTGACGGACGAAATCATCACGTGCTTTGCGGAAAACGGCTTTCTCGTGGGCGTATCGCTCGACGGGGACAGGGATGTACACGATCTGTATCGAAAGGATGCACAGGGGCGCGACACCTTTGATCGCGTGACGGAGAACATCGACAGGCTTTTGCGCGCGGGCTGCGATGTGAACATCCTATCCGTCGTACACGAGGGCAACGCGCGTCGCGCGCGGGAGACCTTTTTGGCGCTTTCAAAATACAAATATTTGCAATTCATCCCGTGCCTCGACGCGCTTTCGGGCGAAAAGGGAACCTATTCGCTCTCCGCTTCGTCCTACGCAGGGTTCCTCGGCGAAACGTTTTCGCTCTATTACGAGGCGTGGAAGGGCGGAAACTACGTGAGCGTCCGCGCGTTTGACAACTGGGTAGGGATGCTCATGGGCAGGCCGCCCGAGAGCTGCGGCATGACGGGAAAATGCGGCGCGTACTTCCTCGTCGAGGGGGACGGGAGCGTATACCCCTGCGATTTTTACGTGCTGGACAGGTGGCGCATGGGGAACATCAACGATGCTTCCTTCGCGAAGCTCGCCAAATCTCCCGTGCAGGCGGAATTTATCGCGCGGTCGCTCCCCGTGCCGGATACCTGCCGCGTATGCGAATGGGTGCATCTGTGCCGCAACGGCTGCAAGCGCGAGCGCGGCGAAGAGGATATCAACCGCTTTTGTGAGGCATACAGGGAGTTTTTCCCGAACGCGATAGACCGCATGCGCGAAATGGCGCGCAAAGCGACACAAAATCAAACGACATAGTAGGAGAAAAGTATGGAAACGACGCAACTTGCCGAACGGCTGAAACAAAACATCGGGAACGTAATCGTGGGAAAGGGCGACGTGGTCGAGCTTTTGCTCATCGCGCTGTTGTGTCAGGGGCATATCCTGATCGAGGACGTGCCGGGCGTGGGCAAAACCTCACTTGCGTCCGCGCTGGCAAAGTCTTTGGACTGTTCGTTCCGGCGCATCCAGTTTACACCCGACATCACGCCCTCGGACCTCACGGGTTTCAGCATCCCCAACCTCAAGAGCGGCGAAATGGAGTACCGGAGCGGGCTGGTGATGAGCCAGATCGTGCTCGCGGACGAGATCAACCGCACCTCGCCCAAGACGCAGTCCTCGCTGCTCGAAGTCATGGAGGAGGGGCAGGTGACGGTGGACGGCGTGACGTACCGCATGCCCAAGCCCTTTATCGTGCTTGCGACGCAGAACCCCGTCGACTTCGTCGGCACATACCCCCTGCCGGAGGCGCAGCTGGACCGCTTTTTCATGCGCGTATCCATCGGCTACCCCTCGCAGGAGGAGGAGGCGGACATCCTCGAACTGTATACGGGCGAGGCGCGCCCCATGCGCGAACTGCGCCCGATTTGCACGGCGCAGGACATCGTGGACGCGCAGCAGCAGGTTTCGCTCGTTCGCTCGTCCGCGGACATGCGCGACTACATCGCGAAAATCGCCGCCGCCTCGCGCAAATACGCCGCGCTGCAGCTCGGCATCTCCACGCGCGCGGCGATCGCGCTGCTTCGCGCGGCGCAGGCGAACGCGCTGCTTTCGGGCAGGGACTACGTGTCGCCCGAGGACGTGCAGAAGATGCTGCTCCCCGTGCTCTCCCACCGCGTGCTGCTCAGCCCCGAGGCGCGGATGCGCTCCATGACGAGCGACAGGGCGCTGCTCGCGGTGCTCAACGCCGTGCCCGTTCCGATCAGGGCAAGATGACGGGGCGTTTTTTCGGATCGCTCGCGGGGCTTGCGACGCTGCTCATCATCGCGCTGTCTACGGGCGCGCAGCTGTATTACATGCTGTTTTTTGCGCTGCTGCTGACGGTTTTGTGCTCGCTGTTGGCGGCGCTCCTCGCGCTTCTGACGCTTAGAGTATCGGCGGGCTCAAAGCCGCGCAGGGTCGTGCGCAACGACTTTGTGCCGCTGAAAATCCGCGCGCGGCACATGGCGCTGCTCCCCGTCGGGCGCATACGGCTGTTCCTGTCCTCGCCCGATCCGGCGCGCGGCGTGCTGACGGCGGACGTGCCGTTTCTGCCGATTGCGGAACACACAATGACATTGTCCTTCCCGTGCCCGCACAGGGGCATATACGGCGTGGGCGTGGAAAAGGCCGAAGTGCAGGACATGCTGGGGCTGTTCCGCTTTTCCGCGCGAAAGGGCGAAATGCGCTTTACGGTCGAAGTCGCGCCGCGCACCATGCTTTTGTTGCCGTTGGCGCTCACTGCGCCCGACGGCTACGACGCGATGAACGCGCGCTCGAGCGAGGATACCGATTCGCCCGCAGACGTGCGGATGTGGCAGAGCGGCGACGCGATGAAAAAGGTGCATTGGAAGCTCTCCATGCGAAAGCGCGAACTGATGGTGCGCACCTATGAGGAAACCGTGCGCCCGGATACCCTGGTTCTGCCGGATTTGAAGCGGCTGAATCTGCCGGAAAGCCACCGCCTTGCCTTGGAGGACGCGATCTGCGAGACCGCGCTTTCGGTCGCGAAGGCGCAGCTCGTCGAGGGCTATCCCGTGCGCATGCCGCTCATGAGTGAAAGCCCCACCGAGATCGCGGGGCAGACGGCGGGCGACCTTGCGCGCTTTGAGGAGGCGCTCACGCACGTTTCGTTTGACAGCCCCTATCCCTATATGAAGGTGCTGACGCTGGAGATGCGGCGCAACCAAAGGACGGGCGGCGTGGTGCTGATCACCGCGCGGCTCGATGCGCGCATCGCCGATCTGGCACGGCAGTTTCACAAGTCGGGCGTTTCGGCGGCGGTGTATTCCGTCGGCGAATCGGAGGCGGACGATCTGCTCGCGCATTTATTGCGCGACGGGATTTCGGCAAAGCGGATCGACCCGTATGCGCTGCCTGAGGAGACGGACAATGGATAAAAGACAGATGACAAACGCCGCGAGCGACGTGCTGCTGTACGCCGCGCTCGGGCTTTCGCTTACGATGCTGCCCGTTCGCGCGCTCGGCATCGAGCTTTCGGTGTGGAAAATCGCGCCTTGGGCGCTTCTCATAACGCTTCTCGGAACGGGACTCACGCTGAACAAAACCGTGCGGCATCTGGCGCTCTTGCTTTCGGGCGGCGCGCTTGCGTTCGGCATCGCGTTTCGCGGCCTTGTCGGGCGGACTATAGAGGCTTTTCGGGAAATCTCCCTCTATGCGGCGGAGGCGACGGCGCCCTCCGAAGCCGCGCTGCTGCTGCTCTTTTCCATCGCCTGTATGCTCCTTACCGCGCTCCTTTTTTGGAGCGGGCGCGCGGCGATGGGGGCGTACCCCGTGTGCGCGCTGTGCATGGTGTCGCTCGCCGTCTCGTGGGCTCTCTCGGACAGCCTCGATAAAACCTATACGGTGCTGACCGCCGCCTGTGCGATTGCGCTGATCGCCAAATCCTATCAGGAAAACGGGCCGTATATCCGCATCCTCCCCCTCGCGCTCGTAGTGGCGCTGTTGGCGCTGCCCCTGGTGCCGCCGGGCGGCACGGTGTACGAGCCGCTGCACGAATTCGCGCGCAAGGTGCGCCAACTTTTGAGCGATTATACGAGCTTTAACGACGCGCGGCAGACCTATACGCTCTATTCGGACGGCTTTCAGCCCTTGGGCGATACCTTGGGCGGCCCCGCAGACCCGAGGGAGCACGAGGTCATGGTCGTGGATACGGATGTGCCGCTGTACCTTCGCGGCTCCGTCAAGCGCACGTATACGGGCTATTCGTGGACGGAAAACGCGGTCAACAGCAGGTACCTGTTCATCGATCCGACGAACTATTCCGTCCGCGACAGGGTGTTCGATTCCAGGCGCCTGGATGGGCTGGACATATCGCCGCTCGCGTATGCGGATGTAGGGGTGACGATGCTTGCGGACGGCATTTCCGCGCTGTTCCTGCCGCACCGTTTGCAGGACGTCTCTACCGCCATCGATATGCCCGTGTATTACTCGACGAACGGCGAGGTGTTTCTGACGCGCGGCGTCTTGGAGGGCGACGAATACTCCTTCCGCGCCGTCGTGCAGCCCGCGGGCTCCGCGGGGCTTTTGCGGCTCCTCACAGATGCCGCGCTAAGGGGCGACGACAGGTACGAGACCGTCCAAAAAACCTATACCGCGCTGCCGCAGGGCATCGACAAGGCGGTGTACGAACTTTCTGCGCGCATCGTGCAGGGGCTCGATACGCCCTATGAAAAGGCGACCGCCATCGAAAGCTGGCTGGTAAAGAACTGTGAGTATACGCTGGACGTTCCCTATACGCCCAACGGGCAGGACTTCGTGTCGTATTTTCTTTTGAAGCAGAGAAAGGGCTACTGCACGTATTTCGCGAGCGCGTTTTCCGTGCTCTGCCGCGCGGCGGGCATTCCGACGCGGTACATCGAAGGGTATCTCGTATCGCCTTCGGCGGACGGCGCGAAGGTCGTCACGGGGCGCAACGCGCACGCATGGGCAGAGGTGTACTTTGAAGGCGCGGGCTGGATCACCTTCAACCCGACGCCCGGCAACGAGGATTCGGACGATGGAGGCACCACAGACGGCAGCGGAGCGCCCGACGGCGGGAGCGAAGAACCCGAGGGCGGAGAGAATGAGCCGCCCGAGGAACTGCCCGAAGAGCCGGAAGACGGCGAATCCGAAGGCGAACAGGAGCCGGAGGACCAACCCGAAGATCAGCCCGAAGAACAGCCCGAAGAACAACCAGAAGACCAACCGGAAGACCAACCCGAGGATCAGCCCGAAGACCAACCCGACGAGCCCGAGGACAGCCGCCCCCCGTGGTGGCTATTGTGGATCGCCCTTTTCGCCGCGCTGCTGTATCTTACGTACAGAAGGTGGATTGCCGGGGAGCCGCAAAACGTCGCAAAGGGCGCGAAGGGGCGCGGGAAAAAGCTCTATATCTGGTACAGGGCGTCGCTGTTCGTGTTGTCCATTTTGGGGAGTATCCCCGAAAACGGGGAATCGCCGTGCCTGTTTGCGCGGCGGTTGGAGGGCGAAAAGGCGTGCCCCGCCCAGTTTGCCGAGGTCGCGCTGCAACTGGAGCGGCACATTTACGGCATGCACGAGCCGGAGGACGGCGTTTTGAAGGCGGCTGCCTCGTGCTATGAAAGGCTCCTGCAACAGCTGAAGCCCAAAGAAAAGGCGCGCTTCATCGCCGAACGGCTTTTGCGCGGCAAACACTTGTACACTTAACATGGCACCTGTATAATGAATGTGCGACAAAATGAACCGGAGGGAAATGTCATGGACGAAGAACGCGATTTGGTAGAGTTCGTGGACGATCAGGGGAATACGATCACGCTTGAGGTGCTCGATTACTTCTTCTACGAGGGGCAGGAATACGCGCTGCTCGCGGAGACGGACGGGGCGGAGTGCGAGGAGTGCGACGACGGAAGCTGCGCAGCGTGCGAGAATACCGAAGTGTACGTCATGCGGGTGGATCAGGTGGGCGAGGATGAGGAATCCTTCTCCGACATCGAGGACGACGCACTCGTCGAGAAGCTGATCGATTTCGTGCAGAACGAACTGTATGCGGATGAGGACGACGAGGACGACTTCTTTGACGAAGACGGCTTCGAGGACGCAAAGGACGAATAATCCAAACGAAAAAAGCGCTTCCGCGTGGAGGCGCTTTTTACGGTATATCGCATATCACCCGATGGATTCGACCGCTCCGTTTTTGACGGTGAACCGCGTGGAGGAGGCGAGGCTCAGATACCCCTCCGCCGTCTCCTTCTTGTTGATTTGGTTTACGACGAATACGCCTAAGTTGTACATGCCGTCGGGCAGAAGGTCGATGCGGATGATGCTCTCAAAGCCCGCATACTGCAGGTTTTCACCGCTTCCGGAGCCGAATTCGGTGCCGAAGTCCGTGCGGCGCGCGACGTTGTAAAAGCGATAGTCCGATGCGTGGAAGGAGGACAGCGCGATATAGACGCGGCTGAGTTCCGCGTCGTATCCCTTCAAAAAGCCCCAGCCCTCGATGAACAGCACCTGGTTGTCGTCCGCCTGCGAGGTTTCAAACCGCGTGATCTCCGCCTCCACGGTGTCAAACATCATGTCCGGCATGACCACGCGCTGCGCCTTGGTCGAATACTTTTCGTAGGGCACCTTGGTGGGAGAGGGAGTCGCCTGCGCGTAATCGCGCATTTGGGGGGATGGGGTCACGACCGCGACGGGCGGGGGCGTGATGGCGACGTAGCCGCCCTCGGCGAGCGTGCTTTTTTGGGGATAGTCCTCCGCGATATAGCTCGCGTAGTCGAGCGAGAGGATGTGCCTGAGAAAAAGCCCCGCCGCGAAAAGCAGCGCGACGCCTACGAGAAACCACAATACGGCGGTGCTCTTTTTTCGGAACGATGGGGGCGAATAGCGTCTTTTGTCCATGAATGCCTCCGGTAGAAGTTGGTTTTGCCTGTTACATGATACATGATTTTGCGCCGCTTGTCAATCGCTTGACAAACGAACGCGCGGGGAATATAATGGGTACAATGTAATGAAAAATGATATGGGGAGAGATACTGTGGGAAAATCCAATTATGCGGTGTTCGTGGATTTGGAAAACGCGGGCGCCAAGGAATCGATGTTAAACAACATCATCGAAAAAGTGAAAATCCGGGGGGACATCCTGCTCGGCAAGGTATACGGCTATACGGACAGGTACACGGAGCTGAAGGAATGCCTTTTGAGCAACACGTTTAACGTGGTGCCGTCCATCCGCTATGGGAAGAACCAGAAGAACAATCTCGATATCCAGCTCGTGATCGATGCGCTGGAGGTCGCGTATACGAACCCGCTCATCGACTGCTTTTGCATCGTTTCGGGCGACAGCGACTATACGCCGCTCGTCGGAAAGCTGAAGTCCATGGGCAAGCACGTGCTGGGCATCTCGCGCTCGGAGGTCGCCTCGAACATCTTCATCAAGGCGTGCAACGAGTTCATCTTCCTCGAGTCCGTCACGGTCAAAAAGCAGTCCGTCGAAAAGACGAAGGAGATATCCGGCGACCTGCAGGCGCTGATTAACGTAACGGAGACGATTTTGGAGGATCAGGACGAGGACCAGATGTACGCGAGCGAGCTTAAGGACATCATCACGCGCCTGTATCCGGATTTCGACGAGAGGAATTACGGCTGCTCGACGTTCGGAAAGCTGCTTGCGTTCCTGGCGTCGCGCAGCGAGCGCATCAAGGTGTGGACGGTGGATTCGTCGCTCATGGTCGGCATGACGGCGAACGCGCAGCCGAGCGGGCAGATCAGCAAATCCAACTGGCTTGCGGTCTTTACCGAGGCGCTGAACCGCTTCAAGCAGGACGGCTTCGACCGCATCAATCCCTCGATCTTAAAGGGCGCGGTGAAGGCGGACTATCCCGATTACGACGAGAGAAAGCTCGGCTTCAAGCGCTTCAGCGACGTCATGAAGGAGCTGGAAAAGAAGGGGCTGCTCGTCGTGGAGATGGACGAACAGCACACCATGCTTTTGAAGATCTGCTAAAGGCAATGCGGCAACGGTCGACGCATGCGTAAGGATGAAGCGAATCGTCGCCCTATTGTTGATTTTTCATTGCCAAGAGGGCTATCACCTCAAGCGCTAAAATAGGGGTGATATGAAATGAAAGAATACTTTCGGGAAGTGACGGATTCGCGTCAGCACGCAAAAGGTTTTATTATAAAGGCAAATACTTGAAGGCGTTGATTCAACGGATAGCATCAGAAAGAGTATCGCGAAGGGAGAATAGGAAATAAGGAGGGTTAAACTATTTGCAGGAATGATAGTGCTTTTGATACTGTGGGTAGCTTGATACATATATGCAGATATAAGAATAAGTAGTCCGCTATTGACAATTGTAGAAAAGAAGAGCTCGATTCAGGGTGTAACATGCAAAGAGAATATGCTTATATGCGAGGTTTCTTTATGCATCAGGAACATGAGAAGAGAAGATATAACTTGTGACAAGATATTGCTGTATTTGATACCGGGAGAGGGGAAAGAATCGATCGAAGTACTGTTAGACACTCCCGAGTCGGATTTGACATTTCCGGTTTTTAGAAGCAGGAGGATAGAAGGTTCGTTTGCAATCTCCGATTATGAAGATCCACTACGGATAAGTGATAGTGGTATTTCGAGAGATGCGTATATCAATTGGGACCCTTCTGATTGACAACCAAGAGAGTGTGTATGACAGCATAGTGTGGATGTCAACTGAATCGGATTAATTTCGCACATTGTGCGGTATTACCTTAAGGAAATGCCGCCCTAAGCCCTTGCGTGCGGATTTCCGAAGGGCTTTTTCTGTAGTAGCACATCTTATGCGCGGGTGGCGAGGCTCGGGAGGAGCAGCATCAGCGAATCGAGCGCCTGCTCGTCCCGCGCGCGCCCCGTCTTTACGGCGTAGTCCGCCGCGACGCAGGCTTCATAGCCCGCTTTCGCCCTTTCCGGTGCAAAGCGGTTCGCCTGCTTTTCAGCGAGAGATGCCACATAGCGCGTGAGCTCCAGCCGCTTTTCGATCTCCGGCAGGCGCGCGCCCGCCTGCTTCATGAAGGAAATGTGCGTGAGGAGGCGCATTTGGCGCGTCAGCATCGCGATGATGCCGATGCGCGATTCGCCCCGTTCGAGCGACGACTTGAGGAGCCTGTGTGCGCCGGCGCTGTCGCCCGCCATCGCGCGGTCGATCATCTGAAACACGGTGTATTCCGTCTGCGGCGTGACGAGCTTTACGACGTCGTTTTCCGTGATCGCGCTCCTGTCTCCCACATAGGACAGGAGCTTTTGCAATTCCCCTTCGAGCGAGGTGAGCGAGCGCCCCACCATGAAAACGAGGCGGTTTTCCGCCGCCGCATCCATGGCCTTTCCGTAGGGCTTGAGGCTCCGCGCGATCCATTTGGAGATTTGCGATTCGGAAAGCGCGTCAAAGCGCACGTCCGCGCCCATTTTTGTGAGCTGCGCGGTGAGTTTTTTCCGCGCGTCGGCATCGCCGCGCACGAAAAACACGAGGCAGCAGCTTTGGGGCGGGTTTTGAAGCCAATTTGACAGGCGCTCCGCTTCGTTTGTTTCGTCCTTCGCCTTGCCCGAGAGCAGCGGTGCATAGTCCTTTACCACGACGAGCCGCTTTTCGCACAGAAGCGGCAGCGTCTCGCACGCTTCGATGATCTGCTGCGCGGGCGCGTTTTCGTAGGTCGCGCTGTTGAGAAGCTCCATACCCTCGGGGAGCAGCGCCTTTTCGAGCTGTTTGAGCGCGTTTTCCTTGGTATATTCCTCCTGCCCCGTAAACAGATATACGTTTCGGACGGTGCCTTTTTTTATTTCGCCGTAAAACGCTTCCCAGCCCAATGCGTGTCGCCTCCTTTGTAGGGATATACCGCGATTTCGCCCGTCGGCTCGATGTGTACGCGGACTATGCCGGATAGTTCTGTCGTATATACCGCGCTCCCCGAAACCGCGAGCGTCTCCAGGACGGAAGGCGAGGGGTGCCCGTAGCTGTTGCGCCCGACGCTCACGACGGACACGGAAGGCGTCACCTGCAGCGCCGTAAGGCGCGTGGTGTCGTATTGCGCGCCGTGGTGGGAGACCTTCAAAACGTCCGCATCGGGGAGTGCGGGCGCCTTTTGCGGCGATGCGTCGCTCATCAGGAGCGCGCTGCCGCCTTCGGATCGAACAAGCAATACCAGCGACATCTCGTTCGGCATCGTATAGGTTTCGCCCTCTGTCGGATAGAGCACCTCCGCCGCGATGCCGTCCGACAGGGGCACGATGTCGCCGCGCTTGAGGTAGACGACGTTTTGCCCGGCGAGCGCTTCGTCGAGCGCCTCGTTGTGCGGGACTTTTTCCCACGCGCAGGGGAGATAGATCGTCTCGACCGGTGCGACGGACAGTGCCTGCGCCAGCCCGCCCGCGTGATCGTCGTCGGGGTGCGTCAGAAAGATCGCCTTGGGCGCAAGCCCCGTATGGCGAAGGTATTCGTCTACGGGCGATGAGGGCAGCCCTACATCCACGAGATATGTCGCCCCGTCCGCGTGGAGCGCGATGGAATCCGCCTGCCCCGCGTCCAGAACATCGAGCGCGAGCCCCGAAGGGATCGCGATGCGCGCGAGGGGATAGGATAGTGCGGCGCATAGAGCCATGCCGCAGAGCGCAAGGGTGCGCAATCCGCGCCTGATGTTAAAATGCGGCAGCAGCATAAATGCGAGCGCGTAATATAGGATAATGCCGTACCCCGTCCACGCGGGCATCCGAATCGATGCAAACGGCAGCGCGGAGGAGAGGTACGCGATCGCGTTCAAAAGAAACAGCAGCCCCTTTGCGAGGTACACGAGCACCTTGAGGAACGGGAACAGCGTCACCGCGGCACACAGCGGCAGCGCGATCGTCACGAGCGGGATCGCGAGGATGCCCGTTATGGGCGCGAGCAGGGAGATGCTGCCGTAATTCGTCGCGGCGACGGGCAGCGTTCCGAGGGATGCGAAAAGCCCCGTCAGGAACAGCGACAGCACCTTGTTTCGCGCGCCGCGAAACCATTCCATGCCCGTCACGATGCCCAAGACCGAGAGAAACGACAGTTGAAAGCCCGCGTCGGTGACGGAGAGCGGGCGCAGCGCGAGCAGTAGCAGCGCGGCAAAGGAGATGTTCGTCAGCGTGTCGGAGGGGCGCCCCGAAAGCGGCGCGGCGGAAATCGCCAGGTACATCGCCGTCGCGCGCAGGACGGACGCGGGAAAGCCGATCATCGCGCCGTATACCAGCAAAAGCCCCGTGAGGATCGAGAGCGATACTTTCCTCCCGACCCCGAAGATGTTTCGCAATAAATACTCTAATGCGAGGGCGAGGCAGGAGATGTGCAGCCCCGAAACCGCAAGCACGTGCGCAAGCCCCGCGCCGCGATATGCGGCATAGGCGTCCTCGTCCATGTCGGACTTGTCGGACAGGAGCAGCCCCCTGACGAGCGGCGCATCGTCCCCGAAGAGGGTATCGATCCGCTTTTGCGCGGCTTTTTTTAGGCGCATCGGGAGCGTATCCCACGCAAATCCTTTCTTCACCGCGAGTTCGCCCTTGCAGACCGCGCACAGGGAGATGCCGCGCCGCGCCAAAAAGAGCGCGTAATCGAACCCGCCGGGGTTGGTCGCGCCGGAGGGGACGTAGGTGTATCCCGAAAAGGACACCGTATCGCCCGCGAAGATGTCCGCCGTCGTATCGTACAGCGTCACGCGCAGCCCCGAAGCCCATTTTTCGCCGTTTATCGTGCAGTTTTTCAGCTCTATCGTGCGCTTTTCATCCTTGTCGAGCACCTCTCCCGTTACAATGCCGCGGATTTTCGCATCGGCATGCGTCGGCAAATCATTTCGCGGGAGGGATGCTGCGGTCACGCACGCGAACGAAAACAGTACCGCGATCATGCAAAAGAGGATTTCCCTTTTGCATGCGAAAAGCAGCGCGAAACAGCACAGGCAGATTCCCCATACGAAGGGCGGCACGGCGCTGTACGCGCCCGCCGCGCAGCCGACGACCGAAAAGATGCCGAGCAGGCACAACGGCCGTATGCGGAGGAACCGCGCTGCGGGGTCAGGCGGGGTATGCATCGCCTATCCGCGCCAAGGCGCAGTTCGGGAATACCGAGGCGGCTTCCGCGAGGAGCGCGTCCTCGTCGAAATTCGGGTTCAGGTGCGTCAGGAGGAGCTTTTTCGCGTTTGCGGCTTTGGCGAGCTCCCCGCATTTTTTCGCGGACAGGTGCGGTGCCTTTTCGCTCCACTTCGCGTCGGGCAGCCCCGCGTCGGCGAGCAGGATGTCCGCGTTTTCGCAAAAGGGGGCGAGCGCGTCGAACCAATTCGTGTCCCCGGTATAGACGATGCGGCGCTTGCCGTCCGAGAAGGATACGGCGGAGCCCGGCACGGGGTGCAGCGCTGCCATGAAATCGACCTGTATGCCGCCCGTTTCAAACGATGCGTGTTCGCGCAGATCGAAGCGGGGGCAATGCAGCAGTGCGGCGACGTTTTCCGGCTGCGTCGGCGCGTATACGGGGAGATTCTTCCGACTTGAAAACTGCAACACGTATTGCAGCGGCAAGATGTCCGACATATGGTCCAAATGCAGGTGCGAGAGGATGACTGCGGTTACATGCTCTATCGGGGTATCGGAGAGCAGCTTTGCGAGCGTCCCCGTACCCATATCGAGCGCGATGTTCGTATTTCCGTCATCCGTCGACACCATGTAGCCCGAGCACGCGCCGAGTGGCCCGGGGAAGGGACCGTTGTTCCCGAAAATCTTCAATTTCATTTCCCTGTGTCCTCCTTTTTTTCGCGCAGGAGCTTTTCTACCAGTTTTTGTATGTGCGCCCTCGCTTCGCTTTCGCGCAGCATCTGTTCGTCGCCGGAGAGCACTCTGTCTCCCATCAGCTGTACGAACTGGCTCACCTTGAGGCCGAGCGCCTCCTGCATGTCCAAGTCGGAGCCCTTGGGGCTCACGAGGTAGTAGCACAAAAGCGAATCCTCCTGCCCGATCCGATGCGCGCGATCTTCCGCCTGCGAATGGACGGCGGGCGACCAGTCGAGTTCGCCGAAGACGACGCACGTCGCGCGCTGCAGGTTCAGCCCGCTCGCAGAGCGCAGCGATATGCAGCACAAATCGGTCTTGCCCTCCATAAAGCGGGAGACTGAGCGCGCCTTTTCCGCGTCCGTCTCGCGCCCCGTGATGAATGCGGGCCGGTACGATTTCATCTCCGCCTTATAACGGCCCATGACGGCGTGGTGGTGCGCGAAGAGCAGCACCTTCTCCCCGTCGTCGAGCAGCGCCTTGACGAACGCCGCCACGAACGGCGCCTTGGCGATGCCCGTCGCCTGTCGCTGCTGCATGGAAATCTGCTCCTCGAGCAGCGCGCGCTTGGAGGCGTCCGGCGCGTCCTTTAGCGCATCCAACTTCTCCGCAACGGGGAGCATCAGCTCCCGATAGACGGCATCGTCCCAGTCGATCTGCTGCACGAGCCGCCGCTTGGGCGGAAGCTGCTTCAATACGTCCGCCTTGATGCGGCGCAGCATGAGCCCTTCGCGCCGCAGGAATTCGCCCAGAAGGTCGGGCTTTGCGACGATCGCGCTGCTGTAGCCGTAGCACCATTCGCGCGTGAAGCTCTCCCAATCGCCCAGAAAGTGATAGTCCAAAATGTTGACGACGTTCCAGATCTCCCCGCCGTGGTTGTATATGGGCGTGCCCGAAAGACCGATCACATTCTCGCAGGAATCCGAAAGCAGCGATGCCGCCGAGTATTTTTCCGTGCCCGCGCGGCGCAATTCCTGAATCTCGTCGAAGACGACAGTCTTGAATTTCATTTTGGGCAGCGCGTTTTTCCAGCCGCGCAAGAGCAGGTAGTGGACGATGTATATGGCCGCCTTTGGCGGTTCATACGGCGTGAGCCCGCGCAGGACGTGGATGTTCACCCCGCCGTCCTTGACGAGAAAGCGCGTCGCCTCCGACGCCCAGTTGCGCATGAGGTGCGGCGGAACGACGAGCAGCACGGGGTATCCTTCCGTCTTCGCGATGAAGGACAGCGACTGCACGGTCTTCCCAAGCCCCATTTCGTCCGCGAGGAGCGAGCGGCGGTTGTTGAGGAGGAACGCGAGCCCCTCCTGCTGAAAGGGCATGAGTTCTCCCGAAAACGTCGCGGGATCGGGCGATGCCGTCTGTGGGGCGATGCGCGCCGCCTCGCGGCGGATGGCGTAGTCGCGCGCGTCCGCGAGCGCCTTTTCCCAGCGCGGCACGTCCGTCTCTTTGACGGACAGGGGATAGCGCAGCATGAGCCAGTTGAGATCGCCCACCACGCGCCTGTGCGCGGTAAACCGCGCCTCTCCGCGCCGCTTGCCCGCGCAGCCGGGGAAGAGCCGCTTGGCGAACTCGGTCA
>CAYFRC010000014.1:16010-16600 GCA_964345325.1 uncultured Oscillospiraceae bacterium | reverse complement strand
CCATCGATGATCCGGTGCGCATGTACCTGAAAGAGATCGGAAAGGTGCCGCTGCTCACTGCGGAGGAGGAAGTCGTCCTCGCCAAGCGCATGGAGCAGGGCGACGAAGAGGCCAAGCACCGCCTGAGCGAGGCAAACCTGCGCTTGGTCGTTTCCATCGCGAAGCGCTATGTGGGGCGCGGCATGCTGTTTCTGGATCTGATTCAGGAGGGAAACTTGGGGCTGATCAAGGCCGTTGAAAAATTCGATTATACAAAGGGCTACAAATTCTCGACCTATGCGACGTGGTGGATTCGGCAGGCGATCACCCGCGCAATCGCCGACCAGGCGCGGACGATCCGCATCCCTGTGCACATGGTGGAGACGATCAACAAGCTCATCCGCGTCTCGCGCCAGCTCTTGCAGCAGTACGGCAGGGAGCCGACGCCCGAGGAGATCGCAAAGGAAATGAACATCTCCGAGGAAAAGGTTCGGGAGATTATCAAGATCGCACAGGAGCCGGTATCGCTCGAAACGCCGATCGGCGAGGAGGAGGACAGCCATCTGGGCGACTTCATCCCCGACGACGACGCGCCCGCGCCTGCGGAAGCC
>CAYFRC010000014.1:14720-16000 GCA_964345325.1 uncultured Oscillospiraceae bacterium | reverse complement strand
CTCTCACGCCGCGTGAGGAAAAGGTGCTGAAGCTGCGCTTTGGTTTGGAAGACGGCAGGGCGCGGACGCTGGAAGAGGTCGGAAAGTATTTCAATGTAACGCGCGAGCGGATTCGGCAGATCGAGGCGAAGGCGCTTCGAAAGCTGCGCCACCCCAGCCGCAGCCGCAAGCTGAAGGACTCTTTGGACTGACGCAATTCTCCTCCGCGCACCGCGCGGGGGATTCTTCAAGGAGCGCATTTTGCGGGACGAAAGACTGCTTACCCTTGCCGCCATGGTGCCTCGCTGCGCCGCATTTGCCGACATTGGGACGGATCACGGATTCCTGCCGCTGCACCTGTTTCGGCAGGAAAAGATCGACCGCGCGTATCTCGCGGACATTTCCGCGCCCTCCCTTTCCAAGGCGAAAGCCACGATGGAAAGATTCGGCTATTCGGACAGATGCGCCTTTTTTGTGGGCGACGGCTTTGCCGCACTCGACAGGTCATTCGATGCGGCGGCGATCGCGGGTATGGGCGGCATGCTGATGTGCGATATTCTCAGGGCGGGCGCCGACAAAATACGCGACAGCCGCCTGATCCTGCAGCCGAATGTGGATGTGCCGGCCGTTCGCAGGACGCTCATGGAGCTGGGCTTTCGCATTCTTGACGAGGCGATCGCGCGTGAGGGCGGGCGGCACTACGTGGTGCTCGCCGCGGAAGCGGGAGAAGCGTTGTATACGGATAGAGAACTTGAGATCGGCCCCGTACTCCTGAAAAAAGGCAGCCCCCACATGAAAAGCTATGTCGCATTTCGCGTGCGGGTGCTGGAAAAGGCGCTAAGGGGCGCGGAAGGCGCGGATGAAGCGGCGGCAGAGGCGCTGAAAAAGGCGCTATCCCTTTGGAAAGCGGAGGACGAACGAATATGACAACGGTGGGAGATATCCTGAAAATCGCGCTGGAGATCGCGCCGATCGAGCTTGCGGAGGAGTGGGACAACCCCGGACTGCTCGCGGGCCGCGAAAATCGCGCGGTGACGCGCGCGCTCGTGGCGCTCGATTTGACGCATGGCGTTCTGCGCGAGGCGAAAGACCTCGGTGCGGAGCTAATCGTGACGCATCATCCAATCCTGTTCCGCGCGCGCAGAAACCTGCGCGAGGACGATTTCGAAGGTGCGCTCCTTTGCGATTTGATTCGCGGGAATTTCGCGCTGATTGCGCTGCATACGAATTACGACAGCGCGCCCAACGGGTTAAACGACGCGCTCGCAGAGGCAATAGGGCTGACGGGCGTCACGCCCCTC
>CAYFRC010000014.1:11083-14710 GCA_964345325.1 uncultured Oscillospiraceae bacterium | reverse complement strand
CTGCGCATCGGCACCTTCTGCGGGGACGACATCGTAAAGGCGTGCGAAGCGGCGCTTCGCACGAAATGTCGTACATATGGTTCAACCCAAGCCATCCGCCGCGTAGCGGTGTGCGGCGGAGCGGGTTCGGATTTCGCGATGATTGCGAAACGAGCCGGCGCGGACGCATATATCACGGGCGAAGTGCGGCACCACCACGCGCTCGAAGCCGCAGATGTAAATTTGACGCTCATCGAAGCCGGACACCTCGAAACGGAACTTGTGGCGGTTAAAGCCTTGAAAAAAGCTTTACAAATGCGCGCGGATGCGTTACAATGGAATGTGTGTTTTATAGAAAGCAGTAGCCGCCCTTTTGGGGCGTGAATGGAGGAAAGCATCGTGCGATTGGATTTATTGTGGAAATACATGCAGGTAGATATGGAAGCGGGGCAGTTGGAAAACAGCATGCACCGCTCGCCGAGCCGGCAGAAGCTGATGAACAGCCGCAATTTCATCTTGGAACAGCAGAAGAACCTCAAAAGGATCGAGGCGGATTTCTCGGCGATGAGCGATAGGCTCGCCGCGCTGCAGGGCGAGTGCAGGCGGCTGGACGCGCTCGTCGCGGAGCAGGGCAAATCCATCTCCGAAAACCCCGCGCAGGACGCCGAGGAGGCTGCAAAGCAGATGCAGTCGCTGCAAAAGCTGCTCGACACGCTGACGCAGTACGAACAGGAGCTCTCCAAGCTCCGCCGTGATGCCGAAGGGCGCGACAGGCAGCAGCGGGAGATTCGCGTGCGCGCCGCAAAGGCGAAGGCGGAATACGACGCCGTCAAGGAAAAATATGAGGTAGAATTTAATCGCGATCAGGCGGAACTTGCCAAGCTCCGCGCAAAGACGCAGGAGGAAGCCGATCAGCTGCCGAAGGAATTGCTTGAGATATACAATTCCATCCGCAAGCACGTGCAGCCCCCCATCGCGGAGCTCTTCGGAAACCAGTGCGGCGGCTGCCACATGTCGGTGCCGTCCGCGACGGTTCACAAGGTCGAGGCGGGCGAGGAAATTACGGAATGCGACAACTGCGGCAGGATTCTCTATAAACCCGCGCAGTGAGGGCAAAAGCATGATATCGACGGAGACGATTCTGCGCGAAACAAGGCGGCGCCCGCTCATCGCGGCGTACAGGGGTGTGTCTTCCGCAAACATTCCGTGCAATACCCTCGCGGCATATAAGATCGCGCTCATGCAAGGGGCGGACATCGTGGAGATCGATGTCGCGCGGAGCATCGACGGGAAGCTGTACGCCTTTCATCCGGGCATGGAACTCCCCCATCTGAAGAGCGAAAAGGCCATCGCCGAATTGCCGTCTGTCGATGTGGACAGGCTCGTCTACATCAATCAGGACGGCGTACCCACCTTGTATCGCGTCAACACGCTCGAAGAGGCGCTGCGCTTTCTGAAGGACAAGTGCTACATCAACGTGGACAAATTCTGGATGTTTCCCGAGGAAATCGCGGAGATGATCCGTAGGTGCGGCGTCGAAAAGCAGGTAATCGTCAAGACACCGCTCGGCGAGGAACATTTTTCGCGGCTTGAAAATGTCGCGCCCGATTTCGGCTATATCCCGATGGTCAAAACGGTCGATACGGTGACGGACATGCTCTTGCAGCGCACTGGCCGCTACCTGGGTGCGGAAGTGCTGTTTGAAAGCGATGCGGACCCCGTGGCGACGCCGGAATGCATCCGCTCCATGCACGAAAAGGGGCTTCTCGTGTGGGGCAACGCGATCGTGTACGATTATCGGGCGGTCATCTCTGCCCATCACACGGACGACGGCGCGCTGACGGAAGACATGGACGCGCACTGGGGCTGGTTTATCGACAGGGGCTTTGACATCATCCAGACAGATTGGTGCCAGATGCTGCGCGGTTATATGGCGCGTCGCGGCATCCTGTAAAGAAACGGGCGAATGTTCGTAATTTCTCCGCACGGGGCTTGACATATGCTCCGTGCGGATTTATAATACCGTTATGGATATGCCTTATCCAGAGCGGTGGAGGGACGGGCCCGATGAAACCCGGCAACCGTCGTGCAAGCGAACAGGTGCCAATTCCCGCAGCGTCTTTTTTACCATAAGGGCGCTGGAAGATGAGGCGAGTTCGTATGTTTTGCAAGCGGATTCGCCCCAATATGGCGAATCCGCTTTTACTATGAGGAGGTACCAAATGAAAAGGCTTTTTACATCGGAATCTGTGACGGAGGGACATCCGGACAAGGTATGCGACCAGATCGCGGATGCGGTCTTGGACGCGATTTTGGCGCAGGACAAATCCGCGCGCGTGGCATGTGAATGCTGCGCCGCGACGGGGCTCGTGCTCGTGATGGGCGAAATCACGACGACCGCGAACGTGAACATCGAAAAGATCGCGAGGCAGACGATCAGAGACATCGGCTATGACAACGCGCATGGCGGCTTTGACGGCAATACCTGCGCGGTACTCGTGAGCGTGAACGAACAGTCGGCAGACATCGCCATGGGCGTAAACAACGCGCTCGAAGGCAGGGGCGAAAACAAGTACGACATCGGCGCGGGCGATCAGGGCATGATGTTCGGCTACGCCTGCGACGAAACCCACGAATACATGCCTATGGCCATCGCGCTGGCGCACAGGGTGACAAAGCGGCTCGCGCAGGTGCGAAAGGACGGCACCATCCCCTATCTGCGCCCCGACGGCAAGGCGCAGGTAACGGTCGAATACGAGGACGGGAAACCCACGCGCATCGAGGCGGTGGTCCTCTCCACGCAGCACGATCCCGATGTGACGCACGACACAATCGAGCGCAATATGATCCAAAAGGTCATCCGCGAGGTCATCCCTGCGGAGCTTCTCGACGACAACACGAAGTACTACATAAACCCCACGGGGCGCTTCGTCATTGGCGGACCTGCAGGCGACAGCGGGCTTACGGGGCGGAAGATCATCGTGGACACCTACGGCGGCTACGGCCACCACGGTGGCGGCTCCTTCTCCGGCAAAGACCCGACGAAGGTGGACCGCAGCGCGGCATACGCCATGCGCCACGCGGCGAAAAACATCGTCGCGGCGGGGCTTGCGAGCCGCTGCGAAGTCGGCATCGCCTATGCGATCGGTGTGGCAAACCCCGTATCCGTGTTCGTGAACACGGAGGGAACGGGCGCGCTGCCCGACGACGTGCTCGCGCGCCTCGTGCGGGACACCTTCGACCTGCGCCCCGCGGCGATCATCGACAGGCTCTCTCTTCGCCAGCCGCTGTACGCGAACACCGCCTGCTACGGCCATTTCGGGCGCGTCGAGCTGAACCTGCCTTGGGAGGCGCTCGACTATGTGGATATCCTGAAGGAAAAGGCCAAGAGCCTGTAAAAAAATATCGCGGGCGATGCCGTCTATGGGATCGCCCGTTTTCTATGGAGGCGAATATCTATGCATAGGGCGCACGTGCTTTGCGGCTTGGACAATCTCTCCGCCTATTCGGACGTACTCAAGGGGCAGCGGCTCGGACTCATCACGCATCCGTGCGGTTACGACCAAAACCTCGTAAGCTCCATCGATATCCTGCACAAACACTTCGACCTGCGCGCCCTGTTCGGTTGCGAACACGGGATTCGCGGGG
>CAYFRC010000014.1:6895-11073 GCA_964345325.1 uncultured Oscillospiraceae bacterium | reverse complement strand
GACGTGCAGGACGCGCTTCCCATCGGGACGGATACAGATGAAAAGACGGGGCTTCCGATTTATTCGCTGTACGGCGAAACGCGCGTACCGACGGAGGACATGCTTAGCGAAATCGACACGATGGTTTCTGACCTTCAGGATGTCGGTGCGCGGTTTTACACGTACATCCACTCCATGGCATATGCGATGCAGGCGTGTGCAAAGGCGGGCAAGCGCTTCGTCGTGCTCGACCGAATCAATCCCATCGGAGGAAATGTCGTGCGCGGAACAATGTTAGACGAAGCTTTCCATTCCTTCGTAGGCGAATACGCCGTGCCGACGCGGTACGCCCTGACGATCGGGGAATTCGCCCTATTCGTAAAGGAGCGCCTGTCGCTCGATTTGGATTTGGCCGTCGTTCCGCTCTCCGGCTGGAAGCGCGAGATGCTTTGGCGCGATACGGATGCGGTATGGACTCCCCCATCGCCGAATATGCCCACGCCGGAAACCGCGCTCGTCTACACGGGCACGTGCATTTTCGAGGGAACGAATCTCTCCGAGGGACGGGGTACGACCACGCCCTTCTCCCTGATCGGCGCGCCGTACATCGACGCAGACAAGCTGAAGGCACGGATGGATCGGCAGGGATTACAGGGCATGGGCTTTTTGCCCGCGCGCTTCGTGCCGACGTTTTCCAAATGGGAGGGCGAGGCGTGCCATGGGCTGCGGATTTTCTGCCTTCGCCCGGACTGCGACGTCTTCGAGACGGGGTTGATTCTATTGGAAACCGTCTTTGATATGTACCCAAACGAGGCACAATTCCTCGACGGCACGGATGCGACGCTCGCGAGGCTGCTCGGAACGGACGATTTCCCGCGAAAAAAGGACGCGCGCACGCTGATCCGCGAACACGCGGAGAAAACGCGCGAATTTGCGCGCCTAAAAAAGCGGTATCACCTGTATTGAAGAGTTTCACCTTTCCCCCACCGCAAAAAAGGCTGTGCGCTTTCGCGCCAGCCTTTATTTATATCCCCTGGTTACGCCTTGAGGTTTTTCCACATCGCTTCGATGCGCTCTTTCGCCGCGTAGCCGATGTGCTTGGCGACGGGCTTGCCGTCCTGAAAGAGCAGCACCGTCGGGATGCTCTGGATTCCGTACGTTTGCGCGAGCGCCGGCTCGTTGTCCACGTTGACCTTGCCGACCTTCAGGGTGCCCGCGTTTTCCTTTGCGATCTCCTCGATCACCGGTGCGAGCATGCGGCACGGGCCACACCAGCTCGCCCAAAAGTCCACAAGCACCAATCCCTTGTGGTTCAATACCTCGGACGCAAAATTTGTCCCGCCCAATGTGATTTCAGCCATGTTTTTATCCTCCGTTTATATTTTGTCAGTCTTCGAGCGATTTGTAGTAGAGCAGGCAGTGACAATAGCCCTCAAAATTCGGATCCTTCATTTGATCCCGAAACTCTTTACAGATGCACTTCGTTTCCTCAGTCCTGTCCAGACGACACGGGCAGTAACCGCCGGTGCGCTTCAGCCCTTCCTTAATGGTTTTTACGACCTCCGCGTCCTCATTGAGCCGTATTTTCATATCCTCTCACCTCCCGAAAGTACTCTGTCTTGTTTACAATGATATTATAGCAGAAACAAGGCACCTCGGTATGTAATCAAATCACATTTCCGATAAAAGGGAGCGCTCCGAACCGAAGCACTCCCTTCTCCGTCAGCGCACCCATCTCTGACAGATGTTCCAGCAGAACAGGATTAGCGAACCTGTACCCAGTTGGTCGGGATTTCCTTCTCTACAAAGGCATCCTGTGCTTCCTGCGTGATTGCGATTGCTTCCTCGATGCCGAGCGATTGCATGGTACTCATGTACTCATCCCATGCGGCATCGTCGTTGATATCCTTCTCGCCCAGAAGGAACTTGAGTGTATTTTCGTTCATAAATGTCTCGATATCGACCATATACTCCGCGCGATCCAGCGACTGCTGCGCCGTCAGAGAGGCGAAGAGGATGCAGTCGGAAGAAACCGTCGGATCGTCGGAATACAGCTCGCGCCAGTACAGCGCCTTCGGGTCGCCGATGGTGCCCGGGTTGCACTGCACGTCCGCCTCGGCGAGCTTCGGGCCGAAGTGGAGCTTGAAGATGTACTGCCCGTCGGACGCGGGGATGGTCTCGTTTTTGAGGATGACGTCGGTATAGGTCTTCTTGCCGTCCGCATCGACTGTGTAGGTGGTGCCTTCGATGCCCCAGTTGTAAATCAGTGCGCCCTCTTCGGTATAGCCGTAGTTGAGCAGCGCCATCGCCTGCTCGAACACGCCGCGATCCTGCGACGCCTTGGTGACTACCGTGCGGATTCCGTCGGCGGGAACGACGTCCCACGTCGTGTTCTCAAACTTGTAGAGATCGCCGCTATGCAGGCGCGGATAGTTGACGCAGGTGATGTCGTAATTACCCGCGACGCTCGCACCATAAGCGATGTCGGAAGGCGTAATATACATCCCGATTTCCTTGTTTGCGAACAAGGACGCGGTGGTTACGTCGGAAGCCCAGTCGGGATGGACATAGCCGGCTTCGATCCACGCGCGAACCTGCTTTAAGTACTCGCGATAGTTGTCGTCGTACATGCCGTAGCCAATGGTGCCGTCCTCATGGACAAACCAGCCGTTGTAGATGCCGAACGCGGTGATGAGCTGGGTGTCGCGACCGGAAGCAGCCGTGCGATAGCCGTAATAGCCCGCTTCCTTCATCGCGGCGAACATCTCGGTATACTCGTCGATCGTCTCGGGCAGGCGCAGACCGGAAACGCCGCCTTCGTCGACCCAGCCGATCTCGTGCATGATCTCGTCGCGCACATTCACGCGGTTGTACTGCGGAGAAGTCTGCTTCAGCTGGCAGAACTGCACGACCCTACCGTCTGCGCTGGTCGCCATCTGATACGCCAGCTCGGAAGCGGTGATACCCGCGAGATAATCGGGAGCAAGCTCCATGAGATAATCGGTCAAATCGACGGCGACACCGTCGTCAACCATCGCGGCAGCGCCGCCGGATGTCTCGAGATACCCGTCAATCTGGATGATGTCCGGCAGGTCTCCACTGACCAGCAGGAGGTTCAACTGCTCGCTCACAGTGCCTGAGGAGGGATGAATCCACTGGATATCGATGCCCGTATTCTCCTCGATTGCACACCAGCAAATGTTCTCGTCGTGCGTGGTCTGATACGACGGAGCGCGGAGCGCGTGCCACCAGGATACGGTGACGGGTTCTTCAATCGGGTAGGTAATCTCGGCGAGCGCGGTAACGCTTGCGAGAAGCATTGCGACCACGATCAAAGCAGTCAATAACTTCTTCATGGACGAAAACTCCTTTCATATTGTATCCTGCAGCGCATTTTACTGCGCGTCCGCCATGGGTGCATAGGGGCGCGAGCAAATTGCGCGGAACAGTCCCTTATTCTTTCAGGGAGCCCAGCATGACGCCCTTGACGAAATACTTCTGCACAAACGGATATAAAATCAGAATCGGAACGGTCGAAATGATGATCGTGCAGTATTGCAAAAGCTCTTTGATGTAGTTGATGCCGATGCCGGACTGGATATTCTGTTCACCCTCCATCGCCGCACTTTCAACGAGAATCTCCCGCAAAAATAGCTGCAGCGGATATAGGCTCCGATCCTGCAAATAAATCATCGCGCCAAACCAACTGTTCCATATGCCGACGGCGTAAAACAGCAAGATGACCGCGACAGTCGCTTTGGAGCATGGCAGGATAATGTGGATAAGCACCTGAAAATCGTTCGCCCCGTCGATGATACTTGCCTCCTCAAGTCCCCTCGGGATCGAGGAGAACGCGGTGCGCAGTACGATCATATTCCACGTGGAGATGGAGCCCACGATTATGACCGCCCAGCGCGTATTAAGCCACCCCAGCCCACGCACGACGAGAAACGTCGGGATCATACCGCCGGAAATATACATGGTCAGCGCGAGGTAGATTGTAAAAAACTTTTTGAGCTTATAGTCTCTGCGCGAGAGGACGTATGCCCCGAGGATGGTCACAAACATCGAAAATGCAGTGCCCGAAAGCAGGTACAATAACGTGTTTCCGTAGCCGCTTGCGATGTCCGGATTGGCAAGTACAGTCGCATATCCCTGCAGCGTCATAGGAAAGAGCGGCGCCCACAGTGGGCCTGTGT
>CAYFRC010000014.1:0-6856 GCA_964345325.1 uncultured Oscillospiraceae bacterium | reverse complement strand
CGATCGCATCAAAGACCCTGTCAAACGTAGAACGCCGCAAATGATTGTGTGCTTTCTTTTGCATTGATGAAGTCATTTTGCCCATCTCATCCCTCACCAAAGACTCTGTTCGGTCAGCCTGCGGCTCACGGTATTCGCGAGAAACAGCAGGATGATGTTGACGATGCTGTTGCACAAATCGACCGCCGTGCCGAGGGAATAATCCTGATTCAAAAGCCCTGCCCTATAGACGTAGGATGAAATTACATCGGCGGTTTCATAGGTGGAGGCGCGGTACAGCAATATAATTTTCCCGGAGCCCAAGCTCATGAGAGCGCCGATGCGCATGATGCGCTGAATCACGATAACGGGTACAAGCGCAGGAATGGTAATCTTCCATATTTTGCTGAGCCTCCCCGGACCGTCGACATCTGCCGCCTCATACAGGCTCACATCGACGTTTGATACCGTTGCGAGATAGATGATCGAACCCCAGCCGAGTTCCTGCCAAATATCCTGCAACACATACAGGCTACGGAAGTATTTTGCCTCCGCCATCAAAAACGTTTCCTCTGCGAATCCCAATGCCCGAAAAATCTGCGTGATGACACCCGTCGATTGCGTGAACATCAATAAAAGCCCACATACGACGACGGAGGAGACGAAGTGCGGCATATAGCTGATTGTCTGCATAAGGGATTTATACTTGTTCGGGCGCATTTCGTTTAGCATGAGTGCGAATATGATCGGCGCAGTAAAGCCGAATGCGAGCAAATATATGTTAATAACGAGCGTATTGCGAATGGTGCGGAAAGCATAGGGACCCGTAAAGAACTTGATAAAGTTTTTCATACCGACCCAGTCGGAATTGGCAATGCCCTTTGCGGGCTTAAACTTCTGAAAGGCGATGACGATACCAAACATCGGCAGATATTGGAAGACGAGGTAATATACAAACACAATCGAGAACATGAGGTAGATGAGCTTATTCTTCTTGAAATCGAACTTCCACGTTTGGCTGTACTTCTTCGGATTCTTACCTTGCTTCGTTCCGGTCGCTTGGATCATCACGCCTCAACCTCCCGCAGTTTGTGTTGTCAATCGAGTAATGAGAATCCTGTAATTAGTTTCATTATAAACGTTATCTTTACTTTTGTCAAGTTAATTCCAGCGCGCAGACACAACAAACTTTTTGCTTTTCACAGGTTATCTGTCAATTTAATATGTACATTTTCGTACATTTCAACTCCTCTTTCTTCTCATAAAAAGCGCCGCCAGGAGTTATCCCCGGCGGCGTCCCTTGCAAGTTCCCTACTTGATGAGCGGGTGGAAGCACAATACTTTTCGCTCGTCAGAAATCCACTTTTCCTGCGGCCTGCCCTTGCGGCATTCATCCGTCGCGTAGGCGCAGCGCGTTGCGAATTTGCAGAAGGTGAGCGCGTACTCCTTGTCTTCCATGTCCGGCATGACCATGCTCTCGTCCCACTTGTCACCCACGCGCGGCACGGCGTTCATCAGAAGCTCCGTGTACGGATGCGCGGGGTTGTCCATGATCTGTTTGGCCGGCCCGTATTCGATGAGGCAGCCGCGATAGAGCGTGGCGATGTAGTCGGACACGTAATAGGCGGTAGACAGGTCGTGCGTGATGTAGATGAAGGAAACATTGTACTTGTCCTTCAGTTCCTTGAACAGGTTTACGATGTTCATCTTCATCGAAGCATCGATCGCCGCGACCGGCTCGTCCGCCACGATCAGCTTCGGCTTCGTGATGAGCGCACGGGCGATGGAAACGCGCTGCAGCTCGCCGCCCGAGAACTGTGCCGGGTATTTCCCCTTTACGCTCTCCAAAGACAGGCCTACGCTTTTCAGCACCTCGCTGATCCGATGGGTCGCCTCGTCGCGCGTCTTGCAGATGCCGAGGTTGAGCGCGGTGTTGTACAGGTACGAATCGACGGGCTTTCTGAAGGAGAACGTCTCGTAGGGGTTTTGGAAGATCGGCTGCACATCCAAACGGAACTGCAGCGGGTTGTAGTGCTTTTTGTCGGAATAATGCTTTCCGTGCAAAAGAATCTCGCCCTTGTCCGGCTTATGGATGCGCAGGATCATCTTGCACAGGGTCGATTTTCCGCAGCCGGATTCGCCGACGACGGACAGGATGACAGGCTTTCCGCTGTCTATGGACAGCGATACGTCGTCCACGGCGACCAGTTTCTTGCCCGAGAGGATGGAGCCGATGCGGAAAATCTTGGTGACATTTTTTACGTCTAACAGCTTTCCGTCCATTTACCGCACCTCCTTATTCAGCAGATGGCACGCCGCAAAGTGCCCCTTGCGAACTTCGCGGAACTCCGGCACCGCTTGTCTGCATAGTTCCGTTGCCTTCGGACAGCGCGGCGCAAAGCGGCAGCCGGGCGGCGGATTGAGAAATGCCGGCGGACGGCCGGGAATACCCGTTTTCTGGCTCTTGTCGCCCACCTTGGGGAGCGCGCCGATCAGCATCTGCGTGTAGGGGTGGATCGGATCGCCGAAGATATCCTCGGTCTTGCCCATTTCGGCAAAGCTTCCCGAATACATGATGCCCATGCGTTTGGTGATCTGGTAATGCACGCCCATGTCGTGGCTCACCAAGATCATCGTATTTTGCAGCCGCCTTTGCAGCTGCATCAGCATGATCAGGATGCCCCTTTGCACGACGACGTCAAGCGCCGTCGTCGGTTCGTCCGCAAGCACCACGTTCGGCGACATGAACGTCGCAAGCGCTATAATGACGCGCTGCCGCATGCCTCCCGAAAGCTGGAAGGGATAGGCGTTCAAAAGATCGGGCGAAAGATCCAGCTGCTTGAGATAGTCCGCACACCGATCCAGCGTTTGCGATTTGCTCTCGTTTTTGGTCTGATCTTCAGGGATGGAATCCAAAAACTGTTCGCGGAGCTTTGTGATGGGGTTCAGCACGCTCTGCGCCGCCTGCGGCACATAGGAGATGTTCTCCCACCACGCATTTTTGATGTTCCCGGACGAGAAGAAAAACGGCTTGCCGTTTTTCGTGCCGGAGAGGATTACGCTGCCCGAATCGATCTGCATCGGGAACTCGATGATGTCGTACAGCGCCTTGAGCAGCGTCGTCTTACCGCAGCCGGATTCGCCCGCGATGCCGAAGATCTCGTTGTCCTCTATGGTGAAGTTCATATTGCTGATCGTTGGGATGTTCCCGTTGATCGTCTTATAGGAGGTCGAAAGGTGATCTATCTGTAACACTTTACTGCCCCCTCTTCATGGAAAGATAATCGTTGTAGCCCGTGATCAGCATGAAAAGCCCCACAAACAGCAAAATCGTCGAGAGAATCGGCGGCACAATCCAGTTCCAGCGCTGTGCCATGATCGCGTTGTAGCTGCGCGCCCACTGGATCATATTGCCGAGGGAGACGAGGTTTGCAGGCGAAAGGCCCAGTACCGCGAGGCTCGATTCGGATGCGATGGCAGAAAGCGTCGCGTTCATAAAGTTGGAGAGCGACCACGTCAGCGCGAACGGCAGGATCTCCGTAAAAATCACCTGCAATGTGCCCTCGCCGGAAAACCACGCCGTGCGGATGAACTCGCGCTCCTTCATCGAAAGCGCCATGGAGCGAATCTGCCGCGAGGGCCACGCCCACGCAAACATCGCAAGCACCAGCGCGAGCAGCAGCACCGTGCTCGTGCCCTTCATGAGTGCCGTCATGAGGATCAGCACAGGAAGCGAGGGAATGACCACAAACGTGTCTGTAATAAGCATCAATACCCTGTCGAGCGTTCCGCCGACGAAGCCCGCAAGCAAGCCCACGAAAACGCCTACAACCGTACCCAAAAACGCCACGATGAGGCCGATGGACAGGGAGTTGTGGATCGCCTCGATCAAAAGCCAGAAGATGTCCTGCCCCTGCGAGGTCGTGCCGAAGAAGTGCTCCGAAGAGGGCGGCAGGTTCTTCAGGCGAACGTTGAACGGGAACGGATTCGTGTGCGGTATAAAATACACGACGAAGCCCAAGATCAGGAAGAACAGCGTAACGATCAATCCGAACTTAAATCGGGCATTCGTATTTTTCCAGAATTTCTTCATTGTTGCGCAGCCTCCCTTCTCAGCTATAGCGTATCCGCGGGTCGATCAGCGGATAAATCAGGTCCGCGATGAGCGTACACGTTGCGATCGCGACGATGGAAATGGTGATGCAGCCCAGAATCATGTTGTAGTCCGAAAGCGTGATCGCGGACTGAATCAGGGTGCCGACGCCCGGATAGCCGAAGATGATCTCCGTCATGATCGAGCCGTTGAATACGCCGCCGATGGACATGGCGAGCGCCGTAACCTGCGTCAGGATGGAGTTTCGGAACACGTAACGCGCGGCGATCTTCGCCTCTTTGAGGCCGCGATAGCGCGCATACTGCACGAACCCTTCCTGCGACGTCGTCGCCGAAAGGGATTTCATGGAGATGATCCACCACCCCATGCCGAGCAGCAATATGGATACGCCCGGCAGCACCGATGCCTTGAGGAGGGAAGTAATATACGCCCACGTGCCGCCGTTATAGAGGATTGTCGTCTGTAAGGGGAACCAGCCGAGGATGAAGGCGAAGACGATCTGCAGCACCAGAGCGACGATAAAATACGGGATCGGATAGATGCAAATCGCGATACCCTCCAGGATGCGCGATGAGCGCTTGTTGGGGCTGAAGCCCGCGAGAAGGCCGATCAGGTTGCCCAAAACCCACGCGATGAGCGTCGTCGTGAGCGAGAGGCCTACCGTATAGGGCAGGTTGCGCTTAATAATTTCCGTAACGGGTTCCGGATAGCTCGTCAGCGAAGGACCAAAATCGAAATGCAGCAAGCCGTTCCACAAAAAGGACGTGTACTGCTCCCAAAGCGACCCCTCAAGCCCGAACTGTACGCGCAGCTGCGATCGCAGCGCTTCCTTTGCCACGGGATCCATTTGCCCGCTTCGCGCCTGCATCTGCCCGATCATGGCTTCTACGGGGTCCGACGGGAACATGCGCGGGATGAAAAAGATAAACGTAACGCCTATCATGATGGTCAATGCCCATGTCACAAGGCGCACGCCAAAGTATTTCCAAAACTTCAACGGCGATACCCCTTTCCCTGCGAAAATTTAAAGAACACGCGCCGCCTTGACGGCGCGTGTTCCGCGAAACGTTTACCGGTTACGCGACGGGCTGCAGTTCAGCAACGATGTACTTGAAGCAGCTCCACCACCACCACGGGCCGTTGTAGGGATTTTCCGCGCAGGGGAAGTTCTGCCAGTAGGTGCTGTTGGTGGGCACGAACTTGACGCCGGAGTGGAAGCCGATGAACGGCATATCCAGCACGGCGATCTTCAGGAACTCGAGACCCAGCTGATACGCCTCTTCGCTGTCCGGAGAAACGAGCGCGAGCTTGTGGATGATTTCGGTCGCTTCCGCGTTGTTCCAGCGGCAGCCCTGGCCACTCGCCAGCTCGCCCAGCGGGGAGATGAGGTCGGCGTCGTAGCCGGAGATCTGCGAATAGATGTCCCTCGTAATGAAGCCGGTCGGCCAATAGCCGCCGATTTCGTAATTGCCGGTGGAGCCGTCGGTATCCCAGGTCGCCGTGGACTTGGAAACCAGCGTGCAGTTGAGGCCGAACGCGAGCAGCTGCTGATAGGCAGCCTCGGTGCCGCGGCCCGCCTGCGCCTCGGTATCGGCGATGTAGGAAAGCTCTACCGTGAAGGGCTTGCCGTCAAAGTACCAGCCGTCGGCCTTCTTCTCGAAGCCCGCCTTGACGAGGAGCTTCTCCGCCGCTTCGGGGTTGTACTTCCAGCAGCCGACGCCGACCATGTCGACCAGTGCTTCATCGGTCATGTCGGTGATACCCAGCGTTTCCGCCATGCGCGCGGCGTAGCCGCTGTCCCAAACCTTCGTGGTCGTGCCGTCGCCGAGGTCGAGCTCGAGGTTCTCAAGCCAATCCAGCAGGGGCTTGTAATACAGTTCCTGCCCTGCGCTCGTCGCGGTGATGATCGGCAGCACGGATGCGCGACCGACGCCATCGAAGATCGACAGGGAAATCTCGTCGAAATTCATCGCCAGCGCGATCGCCCAGCGGAAATCGGGGTTGTCGTAGGGAGCGCCCTTGCCCATGGAGAACGAAAGACCCTTGGAGCAGGGGTCGTCAGAGGTCGCATAGGGGAACGAATCGTACCAGCACGCGATCTTGTCGTTGGCAGAGACCATGACATCGAGGATTTCAGGCGTGACTTCGCAAAGCACGTCGATTTCGTTGTTGATCATAGCCATCTGGCGGGTGGTGTCGTCGCCGAGCGCGCGAATCCAAACGTATTTGGCAGCGATATCCGCCGTCTTGTCGCCATTGACGACGCCCAGCGTGGACTGCTTCCAGTCTTCGCGGAGCTGATAGAGCACCCACTGCCCGTTGGGATCGTAATCCTTCACGGTATACGGGCCGCAGACCACGGGATTCTCATCCTTAAAGGTGGTAACGTCTTCCAGTTTGGAGTAGATGTGCTCCGGCACGATGCGCAGGTCGTTGCCCCAAATGGTAACGCCGAACCTGAGCGTCAGCCGGGGGAACGACTCGTTGGTGACGAACTTCACGGTGTATTCATCCACGAGCTCGCAGCTCTTGAACACCGTGTTGAAGTACGCAGACGAGGAGAGCGCGGGGGTGTTCAGAATCATGTTGACGGTGAACACGACGTCTTCCGCGTTGAGGTCTTCGCCATCGGACCACTTGATGCCCTTGCGGATGTGGACGATGTGCTCGGTGAAGTCCTCATTGGACTCCGGCATGCCCTCGGCGATCTCGCCGAACTGGTTACCGGAAGCGGTGTCCATCTCCCAAAGGTGTCCCATCATG
>CAYFRC010000013.1:14174-17405 GCA_964345325.1 uncultured Oscillospiraceae bacterium | reverse complement strand
AGCGCACGAAGAAGAAGGACCTGGGCCTCATGGCCATGTCCTACGGCTACGTGTACGTGGCGCAGGTCGCCATGTCCGACCCCGCGCAGGTGCTCAAGGCCATGCTCGAGGCGGAAGCCTATAACGGCCCGTCCCTCATCATCGCCTACGCGCCCTGCATCAACCACGGCATCAGGATGAACAATACGCAGCAGGTTATCAAGCGGGCTGTCGCCGCAGGTTATTGGCACACCTACCGCTACAATCCCGAGCTGGAGACCCCGCTCACGATTGACAGCAAGGATCCGTCCGATAGCTATCAGGAGTTCATCCGCAGCGAAAACCGCTACGCTTCCCTGCTCCGTCAGTTCCCCGATGTCGCGCCCGAACTCTTCGAGAAGGGCGAGGCCGATGCTGCAAGCAGGCTGGAGATGTACAAGAAGCTCGCCGCAAAGTAATCGTTTTTCCGCTAAGGGAAGCCGCAGCGCGTTTTCGCCTGCGGCTTCCATCATGTATGTCCAAGAAACGGAGGCTACGACCTATGTATCTGCGATACGGAAAACGCGCGCTCGATTTTTCGCTGAGCCTTCTCGCGCTGATTGTTCTGTGCATTCCGGGCGCACTCATCGCGCTATGGATCAAATTGGATTCCAAGGGCGCCGTGTTCTTCCGCCAAAATCGCGTGGGCAAGGGGAAATCGCTGTTTAAAATCTACAAATTCCGCACCATGCGCACCGATGCGCCTGCGGACGCGCCCACCCACCTCTTGGAAAATCCCACAAGATATATCACCAAAAGCGGCGCGTTTTTGCGCAAGACCTCTTTGGATGAACTGCCGCAGCTCATCAATATTTTGAAGGGCGAAATGTCCTTCATCGGGCCGCGTCCCGCGCTTTGGAACCAGTACGACCTGCTCCTGGAGCGCGACAAGTACGGCGCGAATGACGTGCTGCCTGGGCTGTCCGGCTGGGCGCAGATCAACGGCAGGGACGAGCTCCCCATCCCCGAAAAGGCGCGGCTCGACGGCGAATACGTGAAGCACATGGGCTTTGCCATGGACATGAAGTGCTTTTTCCAAACGTTCCTTTCCGTGTTGCGCCACGAAGGCGTAGCGGAAGGCGGGGGAAATGCCCCGTAACAGAAAAGCGCTTTCCCGATGATACTTTATAGCGGCTTTGTGCCCATAAACTTCGGGAGCATTTTAGGGTAGAAACTATCCCCTCCATGCGGAGGACAGGCGGTGAAATGTATTTGGTCGTCATGACGCTTACGAATATATGCAAGGCATTCGGCATCAATGTCGTGCTTCGCGATATCAATCTCACGCTGCAGCAGGGGCAGCGCATGGGGCTCGTCGGCGCAAACGGCTCCGGAAAAACGACCCTGTTCAAAATCATCATGGGCGAAATGCAGCCCGACGAAGGCACGGTTTCCGTGCTTCGGGGCGCAAAAATCGGACTACTCACGCAGCAGGCGGATATCACCTCCGACGGCACGGTGCTCGAAGAACTTTCGCGGGTGTTCGAGCCGCTGCAGCTGATCGAGGAAAACCTGCGCTCCATCGAAAAGCAGATGGAACGGCATGCCTCGGACGAGCAGGCGATCCTGCGCCTGTCCGCCGAATACGCGCGGCTCACGGAGCGCTACGAGCGCGAGGGCGGCTACGAATGGCGCAGCCGCATTCAGGGCGTGCTTGCGGGGCTGGGCTTTGACAGGGACAGGCAGGACATGCCCGCGCATTTGCTCTCCGGCGGCGAAAAGACGCGGCTTTGCCTCGCGCGCATCCTGCTGGACCAGCCGGACATTTTGATGCTGGACGAGCCGACCAACCACCTCGACCTCGCCTCCACCCAGTGGCTGGAAGAAACGCTCAAAAAATATAAGGGCACCGTGCTCCTCGTGTCGCACGACCGCTATTTCCTGAACGAGGTGTGCGACTGCATGGCGGAAATTTCCATGCACCGCCTCACGCAGTACACGGGCAATTACGACGAGTTTTCCAAAAAGCGGCAGGAGATGCTGGAGCGCCAGCTGAAGGAATATGACATGCAGCAGGCGGAGATCGCGCGCCAGCAGGCGATCATCGCAAGGTATCGCATGTTCAACCGCGAAAAGAGCATCCGCGCCGCCGAATCGCGCGAGCGCAGGCTCGAGAAAATGGAGCGCGTAGAGCGCCCGACCTCCGAGGGCAAGGTGCGCTTTTCCTTCGGCACGCGGCGGCGCACGGGCGAGGACGTATTGATCGTAAAGGGGCTTTCCAAGGGCTTCGACGGGCGCGAGCTGTTCCGCGATTTCTCTTTGCACCTGCGCGCGGGCGAGCGCGTCGCGATCATTGGGCCCAACGGCGTGGGGAAATCCACATTGCTCCACATTATAACGGGCCGCACTGAGCGGGACGAGGGCACGATCCTCTTCGGTTCCAACGTCGATATGGGGTATTACGACCAGCACCAGGCCACGCTGCACCCCGAAAAGGACGTGATGAGCGAGGTGTGGGACGATTTCCCGCGCATGGAGCCGGACGAGGTGCGCAATGTGCTCGCACTGTTTCTGTTCACGGGCGACGACGTGTTTCAAAAGGTGGAAACGCTCTCCGGCGGCGAAAGGGGCAGGGTCGCCCTGACAAAGCTCATGCTGAAGAAGGACAACCTGCTCATTCTGGACGAGCCGACGAACCATTTGGACATGGATTCCCGAGAGGTGCTCGAGTGCGCGCTGGAGGACTACCCCGGCACGATCCTGACCGTCTCGCACGACCGCTATTTCATCAACCGCGTCGCGGACCGCATCATCGAAATGCAGCCGGACGGCGTTCGGGAATTCCTCGGCAATTACGACGACTATGCCGAAAAGAAGCGCAACGAAGCGCTGCTTCGGGAAGAGGAGGAAAATCTCCCCGCCGGCATCACGCGCACGGAGGCGGACAAAATCCGCCGCAGAGAGCGGCAGAAAAAGGAGAGCAAAGAGGCGCTCGCGCGGCGCGTGACAGAAATCGAAAAGGAAATCGAGCGGACGGAAGCGCTTTTACAGGAGGCGCACAGGGTATTGGAAGACCCCGAGGTCTATTCCGATTACGAAAGGGCGCGGGAGGCCTCAGATGCCGTGCGCGATATAGAAGAAACCCTCTCCTCCCTGTACGGGGAATGGGAGGAGGCGGCGTATGACGCCATGGACGAGGAATAAAAAGTCGCTCTCGGAAACTTCCGAGAGCGTTTTGTTTATGCGGTAAACGGATCGACCGTGCTCTTTCTG
>CAYFRC010000013.1:0-14164 GCA_964345325.1 uncultured Oscillospiraceae bacterium | reverse complement strand
CACCTCGCACTCCAGGCCTGGAAGGCCCTCCTCGATCGCCGCGAGCAGTTCCTCATTCGGTTGGAACACGATGCACAGCAGCAGCTTGTCCTTTCGGTACAGGAGCGCCTTATGGGCGATGTCGCAGGCGGGGAGCGTCATGTCGGAGGTATTTTCGATCTTTTCTTTGGTGTTTTCGGCAATGTCTTCTTGGTCGCCGATCCATAGAATCTGCCGGAGCTGCACCTGCGCGAGCACGCGGTTTTGCCTGCCGTAGAGCCGCTCGAAGTAGAGCACGGATTCATTCAGCGTGTAGCGGTATTCCAGGATGAATTTGCGCATGAGCACGATGCCCGCAGCGATCGCCGCCAAAATGACCAGATAGGAAATCTGGCCGATGCCCGTCTGCTGCACGAAGTAGTTCGTCACCGATACGAGCGTCAAAAACCCCGCAAACAGCCCCAGGACGATCAAAATCCCCAGCCCGGTACCCGGTTTTTTTGTGTGGATGTGCTGCGTAATCATGCGCCCGCCCCCTCTGCATCGGCGGAAGTATCCGTTGGGGCGGTTTCCGCGCCGGCTTCCTCCGCCGCCGCCTTTTCCTCCGCCTCGACGAGCCAATCGGGCTTCGGCGCGATGAGCTGCGACTGGATGGACTGCAACACGTGCGCCGTGGTGTCCTGATTCTTGCTGAACGCCATGATGCAGGCGTAGAGATTGCGGTTGTCGATGAGGATTTCCTCGTTCATCATGCCGTACCACGCCTCGCAGCTGATGCCGTATACGTGCTGTGCGTCGCTCGCCTTTCCCTCTTCGTCAACCGGCTCATAAAACGTCATGGGGGCGAGGTCCTGATCGCCCGCGTCGATCACGCCCTCCTCGATATACCCCTCCAGCGGCACGAGCACGCCGTCGCCCGCCAACTGCTCCAGCAGGGAATAGGGGAGGATGTAGATATCCCCTTCCTGCGCCGCGAGCATGACCATGTATTTCTGCGCACCGTAATAGTCCGACTTGTCGTCCGGGTTGTAGGCGATGTTGATAAACGTCACCTCTTCGAGCGTCTCATCGAACGCCTGCCCGACGGCGAGCGCGTTTTCGGCGATTGTATCGAAGCCTTCCGTACTCGCCGAGGAGACGACCAGCTCTATGTCGACCTTCCGCTCGTTCGGGGGGCGATACTGTGTTACCGTGAAGGCGATGTCCGCGACGAATATGGCAACCAAGGCAAGGACGATGTACACGATCTTGCCGTACTGCATATGGTTTTGCCACTTCGCCTTTGTCAGTTTTGTGTTGGGCATTGCAACGCACCTCGATGGTCTGTTTTCCCCCATGATACCACAAACAGGAGCGCCCTATCAAGTTCTTTTTTGTGGCAATCCTTAAAAGTCCACGTGTTTTTTCAGGAGCACCGTGCTCCCCCAAATAGACAGAACGATGAATACGAGGGCGATCGCACCCATTGCAACATAGTACTGCGTCCCTGCATAGCCCATAGCGTTCCCTTCTGGAACGATCATGCCTCCGATTTTGGAGTTGACAAAGCTCAGCAGGTATGAAAACGCGAAAAACAGCGCGAACGAGATGAGTCCCCTGCCCTTTTTGTTGCGCATCCAAGTGGAGGAAAGGGTGGTCGCGAGATAGGCGATCGCGATCCAGCAGAAATAGCTCGCGAGGAGCATGAAGCCAACCGCCGCGATCATAGAGACAAATTCGGAGACCGTTTCCACCATGTCCATATTTTGGATGACCATATCGAGGATTTCCTGATACATTCCCATCTCGGGGAATATTCTTTTCGCGACCTCGATATTCAAAACGACCGACCCGGCGAGCAGCCCCGCAGCGACCGCGCCCATGAGAAACGTCGCGAGGAACTTGCCCAGCAGCACCTGCAGCACCGAAACGGGGGTCATAAAGGTCAACAGTCCCTCGTTTGAGGTCAATTCTCTTTCGTAGATTCGGATCGAAAACGCGAACACGAGGCCCATCATCGATGCGCCCACGATAAAGAGCGTTACCAGAGACGTGGTGATGTGTATTTCGTTTTTGAGATACAGCGAGATGAGCGCATATGCCTCCGAGGCGACGATCGCGCCCAGCGCGGCGAGGATCAGGCCGATGTGCCTGCGGAACTCATATTTCAGCATTCTGAGCACTTGTTTCTTCCTCCTTTTCGGTGTAGATGCGCCTGTACATATCCGTCATGGATTCGGAAAGGGAAGACCTTGCGCCCTCCAACACCACTTCTCCCTTTTTCAGGCAGAACACCTCGTCCGTGATGTCCTCCATCTCCTCGACCAGGTGGCTGCTGACGAGCGTCGCCCGCGCGGGCGATACGTTTTCGCGGATCTTCTTGAGCAGCCATTCGCGCGTGAGCATGTCGAGCCCGTTAAACGGCTCGTCAAGCAGGAGTATCTCGCAGTTGCGCGCGAGCCCCAAACACACCTTGAGCTTTGCCTGCATGCCGCCGGAGAGCTTGGAAACCTTTCTGTCGAGCGGCAGCGACGCATCGTGCGCGAACGATTCAAACTGCGCCATGTCGAAATCTTTAAAGAAATCCGCGTAGTACTTCGCCGCGTCCTTGCCCGCCATGTAGGAGTAGAAATACGTTTCCTGCGGAATAAAGCAGATTTTCGCCTTGTCCTTTGCGGTAAAGTGTGCGCCGTCCACCAGCACGTGCCCATGGGTAGGCGTCGTAAGCCCCGAAAGGATCTTCATGAGCGTCGATTTTCCGCTCCCGTTCGGGCCCAGAAGCGCCGTGATGCGCCCCGCCTTGGGAGAAAAGGATACGTCATTCAGCGCCGTAACCCCTCGGTATTTTTTTGTGATGCCTTCGGCAATGATCATGTTTCATCCTCCACTTTGTTTATTCGTACCATTCTAGGTTTTGCTGCACGTAGTTTCCGATGTCGCGAAAGGTCTCCATGACAAATCTGTCCGTCTCCCGCCCGGAGGCTTCGTTCATGCACGCGGCAAAATCCGCGATCGTGGCGATTTCGCCTTTTTTGCACTCGACGAGGAGCTCTAATCCGCGAAGGAATTGCTCCCTGCCGATGAGGTTTCTGAGTTCGTGCATGCACGCCGCGCCGCGCAGTCGCACGATCTCGTCATAGGTCGCGATATCTCCCATGCGCGTCGTCTCCGTATCGGGGTAGAGCGAGCCGGGGATCGTGATTTGGAGCGCGGGCAGCACGCGGTCGTTCAGCTCCTTCAGGAACCTGTCGTAGCCGTACGCTTCCTCAAAATAGAGCAGCGCCACGTATGCGGAAACGGCATCCGAAAGCCACGCCTCCTTGGCGTTGTCGTTGCCCACCGATTCGCCAAACCACATCTTTGCGGCTTCGAAGGCGACAGCGTATTCGGTATCCGCCCCCGTGATCAGGATCGCGCCCGCCGCGCCCGCATCCCGAAACCCTGTCGTCTGCGCGACGGCGATTTTTCCGTAGGGATGTGCGCCGAACCACATTTCGTACGCATGCAAAACCTCTTCGCACGCCGAGAGCGCATTGCGCGCCACGGTTTTAGAGGAGGCGTATACGCGGGCGGTTTTTCCCTCGTAAAGCCTGTAGGCTTTCCCGAGCACGAGCAGCGGGCAGCGCGTTTTTGACTGCGCAATTTTCCAAATACACCCTCCGTTTGACGCCTTCGTCATGCCCACGGTTCCGCCGGCACATAAAGAATATGCGGAGGGCGTGTGAAAAGTAATGTCCCATTCCGAAGCTTCCGCGAAAACTTTGGTATCGAGCGCGCAGTATTCGTTCACGATAAAATCATCAATGTTCGCATCATATCCCGCAAGGATCGGGAAAATGCCGTACAGGCGAATGCTGTCCTCCGAGGCACCTATCAGCCCGTTCGCCATCGGTATAAGCACCTCGAGCGCAATGGCGATTTCGCATTGTTCGCCCTTTTCGAGATCGCATGAGATGCGCAGCGTAGTCTCCGCATCCCCCTGAACGCCCCACTGCGCTTCCTTCCCGTTTACCGTAACCGATGCAATCGATGCGCCGCCGATCGTCGCGCCATCCTCCGTCGGGAACGTCCCCTGCCGCCTGAAGGCGTTGATCGGCAGCGCGAAATACAGCGCGGAAAGGTCCTGCCCCGTACGGTTCACATAAAAAAGCCGCTCGGTCACGGATACGCCGAGCAGCCTTTCATCAAACACCATGTCGATTTCGTAGCGCGGGGTGCTCTCCTCCTCCGCGTATGCGGAGAACGCGGAAATTATGGCAACCACGACGGTACTTATGATGAGCGCCGCCGCGAGGACGAACGCGAGAATCCTCTTCCAGCTGAATTTTCCCAAAATACCCACCTGCCCTTCCTATTCGACGCCGCGAATCTTCGTAAGGGGCCAGATGACATAGCGCACCTTGCCGATGATCATGGTATTTTCCAGAAAGCCCACGTCGCTGTAGCGCGAATCGTGCGAATTTGCGCGGTTGTCGCCGCACACGAATACGCAGCCCTCCGGCACGGTAAATTCCCCGTAGCTGCGCGTATCCTTGCGCGTCACATAGTCTTCTTCTATCAATTCGCCGTTGATGTAGGTGTTTGCTCCTTCCATGCGGATCACATCGCCCGCAACGCCCACCACGCGCTTTACGAAGCGGTCAAAGCCCCTATCGGGATAGCGGCAGATGACGACGTCCTCGCGCTCGACACCCTTGAGCTTCACGTCCAAGACCGTCACAAACAGGCGCTCGTTGTGGCTGAGCGTATCGTCCATGGAATGCCCATCCACGCGGATGATCGTGAAAAGGAACATTCGGACGACGATGACGATCGCGACCGCGACCACGATCGAGACGATCCATTCCTTGAGATCTTTTACCCGCGCCGGCGTCCAGAATACCTTTTTGATCGGCACTTCCTCGCGCATTTCGAGAAGCGGCTTTTTCTGTTCAGACATGTTCATTATCCTCCCGTTTCCGGAGTGTCATTATAGCAGGATGTAAGCGTTTTTTCAATCTTCACGGCGCAAACGTGCCGAATTTTTCGATGGGGTAGAGGACGAAAAACACCCTGCCTTCGATCTTGTGCTTCGGCACCGCGCCGATGCGTTTGTCGCGGCTGTCAAACGTGTTCGCGCGGTTGTCGGAGAGCACATAGTACCGCTGCGTCGCAAGCTCCACTTCGTCCCATATGTCGTAGGATTCGTTTTGCACGTAGAGCCCGCGGTACGCCTCGCCGTTGACGGACACATCGCCCAAACCGTTCCACGTGATTTTTTCGCCCGGAAGCCCGATCACGCGGCGCAGGATCGTGCCGCCCTCCGTCGATATCGCGACCACGTCGCCCCGCGCGGGGTTGGCGTCGTCCTTGGTAAATTCCCGCTTGCGCGTAAGGACGATCGAGCCGTCGGGAAGCGTGGTTCCCATCGCGCCGCCGTCTGCGACGACGAGCTGTACGACGCTCGCGCGGAACACATATCCCATGAGCGCGCACACGGCGAGCACTATGAGAAATGCCACAAATCGCTTGAATCCGTTTTTCTTTTTGATTTTCTTTTTCCGTTTTGAGGGCTTTCCCGCGGTGCCGACGGAATCGGCAAAGGGATTGTATGCCTCATGGGCGTAGTTCGCCATGTTCCTCTTCCTCCGCGTGGGATAGGATTTTTTTCACCCGCTTTTCAAAATCGGGCCTGTTGAGCATCACAATCCTGCCGCAGCCGTGGCAGCGGATCTTCACATCCGCGCCCACGCGGATGATCGTCCACTCGCTGCTGCCGCAGGGATGTTCTTTTCGCATTTTTACGATGTCGCCGAGCGCTATTTCCATATATCCATACCCCGCCGTTTGTTCCAGCAAGTCGTTGCATGCAAATTCGGGGGTAGAGCTTCTTTTTGTCGAAGCTCTCCCTGTCGTTTATTTTGCCAGTTCCATACCGAGTTCAATCGCCTTCTGGTTTGCGGGCATGAATTTTTCCTTCGAGGGGCCCATCTTGTCTCTCAGCCCCGCCATCAGTTTTTCAACGGTGAAATCGTTCGTCATTCCGGCATATGCGCCGAGCATGACCATGTTCGCGGCGCGGTCGCTGCCCGCCTGATTCGCAAGCTCCGTACACGGAACGGCGAGAATGCGAATGTCGCTCCGCGTGGGCTTTGTTTCGATGAGGCTGCTGTTGTACAGCAGTATGCCTCCCGGAACCACGTTTTTCTCAAAGAGCTCCAGCGAGGGGCGGTTCATCGCGATCACGACGTCCGCTTCCTCTACCTTGGGGGAACCGATGGGCCTGTCCGAGATGACGACGGCACAGTTCGCGCTGCCGCCGCGCATTTCGGGGCCGTAGGAGGGCATCCACGAAACCTCCTTGCCGTCGAGCATGCCGGCATACGCCAGGAGCTGCCCGATCAACAGCACGCCCTGTCCACCAAATCCGGCGACGATCATCTGCCTTTCCATGCTCACAGCGCCTCCTTCTTCACGCCCAGCGGGTACTGCGGGATCATGTTCTCCTCCAGCCACTTCAGCGACTCTGCGGGCGTCATGCCCCAGTTGGTCGGGCAGGTGGAGAGCACCTCGATCATGGTAAAGCCCTTACCGGCGATCTGGTATTCAAACGCCTTTTTGATCGCCTTTTTGGCCTCCATGATGTGCTTCACGTCGTGCACGGAAACGCGCTGAATCAGCGCGGGGCCGTCCAGGGTCGCGAGCATCTCGCTCATGCGGATGGGGTTGCCGTTTCGCTCCTGCGTCCTGCCCATGGGGGAGGTGGGCGTCTTCTGCCCAAGGAGCGTCGTGGGCGCCATCTGGCCGCCCGTGATGCCGTAGATAGCGTTGTTGACGAAGATCACGGTGATGTTTTCGCCGCGCGTCGCCGCGTGCACGATTTCCGCGCAGCCGATGGACGCGAGGTCGCCGTCGCCCTGGTAGGTGAGTACGACGCTGTCCGGGTGTACGCGCTTGCAGCCGGTAGCCACGGCGGGCGCCCTGCCGTGCGCCGCCTCGTACATATCGCAGTTGAAGTAGTTATACGCAAACACCGCGCAGCCGACCGGCGCAACGCCGATGGTCTTCTCCGCGCAGCCGATTTCGTCAATCGATTCCGCGACCAGCCGGTGGATGATGCCGTGCGTGCATCCGGGGCAGTAGTGCAGCGGGATGTCCGCAAGGAATTCGGGCTTTTGGAATACGACCGCCATTACAACCCCTCCTTCAGAAGCTCGATCTGTTCGGCGATCTCGCGAACGCCGGGGATGATGCCGCCGCTCCTTCCGTAGAAGGACACGGGGCGCGCGCCGTTTACGGCGATTTTCACGTCGTCGACCATCTGGCCGAGCGACATTTCCACGGTAAGGAACTTTTTCACGTGCGAGCATGCGTCCGCAATCGCCTTTGTGGGGAAGGGCCACAGCGTGATGGGGCGGATGAGGCCGACTTTTACGCCCTGTTCGCGCAGGCGGCGCACTGCCGTGAGCGCGATGCGCGCGGTGGTGCCGTATGCTACGACCGCGATCTCCGCATCGTCCATGGATTCCGTATCTACCATGATCTCGTCCTTTTGCATCGCATCGTAGCACGCCTGGAGTTTCAGGTTCTGCTTTTCGCACGCGTCCGCCTGAATGTACAGGGAGTTAATGACCGCGCGCTTCCGCTCGCCGCCCTTTTTCCAGCCCTTGGCAGCCCATTCCTTCTCAGGCAGCGCCTTTTCCGAAAACTCGGGCATTTCGACCGGCTCCATCATCTGTCCGATGACGCCGTCGCCCAATACCATAACGGGCGTCCTGTATTTGTCCGCAATGTCAAACGCCTTTTGCACGAGGTCTACCGCCTCCCGCACGGCGGCCGGGGCGTATACGGGCATACGGTAGTCGCCGTGGCCGCCGCCGCGCGTCGCCTGATAGTAGTCGGACTGCGCCGGCTGGATGGAACCGAGCCCGGGGCCGCCGCGCACCATGTTCACGATCACGCAGGGCAGTTCCGCGCCCGCGATGTAGCTGATTCCCTCCTGCTTGAGGGAAATTCCCGGGCTGGAGGAGGATGTCATGACTCGCGCCCCCGCGCCCGCTGCGCCGTACACCATATTGATGGCAGAAACTTCGCTCTCCGCCTGCAGGAATACGCCGTTTACCTCCGGCATGCGCTTGGACATATATTCCGGAATCTCGTTTTGCGGCGTGATGGGATATCCGAAGAAATAGCGGCACCCCGCGCGCACTGCGGCTTCCGCGATCGCTTCATTTCCCTTCATCATCTGTCTTTTCATGGAAGCCCTCCTTTACTTTTCCACCGTGATCGCGCAATCGGGGCACATACGCGCGCAAAACGCGCAGCCTATGCACTTTTCCTGATCGGCACATTCCGAAGGATGATACCCCTTCTTGTTGATTCTGTCCGAAATGCGCATGATTTTTTTTGGACATGCGAGCGTGCACAGACCGCAGCCCTTGCACGTATCCTCGCTGACGGTAACTTTCGCCATGTATACAGCCCCTTTCCCATATGGATTACAGAATAGTATACCGCTTCAATATTAAATCTATAGTTACTTTACCGCGATAAAGTGTGTTATTTTCCGACGCAGAAGTCCCGAAACACGCGGTCGATCACCTTTTCGGAGGCGTTTTCGCCCGTAATCTCCGTGAGAAATGAGAGCGATGCCATGATGTCGCCCGATACGATGTCCGCGGGAAGACCCGCGCGAATCGCCTCGAGCGCGCTCTTCAGGCATTCCGCCGCGCGCTTCGCCGTTTCGATGTGCCGCACGGAGGTGAGGTGCTGGTCCTGCGCCGCGATGGCGCCGCTTTTTTTTACGATTTCCGAAAGCAAATTCTCGATGCCTTCCCCCGTCTTTGCGGAGATGGATAGCACGTTTTCCTTGGGAACGGACGGGGCGATGTCCTGTTTGTTGGAAACTACAATCGTCCGTTCGTCGGCGCGGGATAAGAGTACTTCATCCTCAAAGCTGAGTTCTTCCGAACCGTCCAACACCAGAACGACCACGTCCGCCTCCTCCTGCGCCTTTTTGGCGCGGAATACGCCGATGGCCTCCACCATGTCGTCCGTTTCGCGCTGCCCCGCCGTGTCGCTGATTTCGAGCCTGATGCCCTCTATATCGAGGGATGCCGTCAAAACGTCGCGCGTCGTGCCGGGGATGTCCGTCACAATCGCCCTCTCCTGCCCTAACAGCGCGTTTAGAAGTGAGGATTTCCCTGCGTTCGTTCGCCCGACGAGCGCGACGGATACGCCCTCTCGCACCATGCGCGCGCTGCGCGGATCGGAGGCTTTTTGGAGGTTTTGAAGCGATTTCTCGACAATTTCTTCCACATCGGGTAAGATGTCCTGTTCCTCGATCTCATCCGGAAAATCGGTCGCCGCCTCGATGACGGAAATCGCACCCGTCAGGCGCTCGATCTCCCGCTTTACAAAGCCCGATGCGCCGCCCTCCATCTGGCGGATCGCGCTGCGCGCGGACGATTCGCTGCCCGCGGAGATGAGGCGCATGATGCCCTCCGCGCGCGCGAGGTCTATCCGCCCGTTCAGAAAGGCGCGCTTCGTAAATTCGCCCGCTTCCGCGAGCCGCGCGCCGCATTCGAGCACACGCCTGAGAACCAGCCCGGAGGCGATGCGCCCGCCGTGGCAATGGATTTCCGCGACGTCCTCGCGCGTATAGGTCTTCGGCGCCTTCATAAAAACCGCCATACATTCGTCGATTACGCTGCCGTCTTTCGCGATGGCATGCCCGAATACCATCCTCCTGCCGGAAAAATCGCCCTTGCCGGCGGGGCGAAATGCCTCTTTCAGGCACTTGTATGCGTTTTCTCCGCTGATTCGGACGATGGCAATGCCGCCCTCGCCGTTTGCGGTGGCGATGGCGGCGATCGTATCGAACGAAAGGAGCCGTTGTGTCATTGTTTTACAGGCCGATGCGCACGGGCAGCACCAGATAGCTGGAATCGTCTCCCTCCGGCGGGAGCAGCAGGCACGGGCTCACGGGCGTATTCAGGCACATGAGGATTTCCTCCTCTTCGAGTGCATGCGAAAGGTCCGTCAAAAAGCGCACGTTGAATGCGATGTCCAGTTCCGCACCTTCGAGATCGATCGGCACTTCCTCATACGCGTCGCCGCTTTCGGAATTGGCGGTAATAATCATTCGGTCCTGCCCGAAGGAGAGTTTGACGAGGCTCGTCTTTCCGCTCTCCGCCATGAGAGATACGCGGTTGACAGCGTCCATGAACGCCTCGCGCCTCACGCGCGCGCGCGTCTCAAAGCCCTTCGGCAAAATCTGCGCGTAGCTGATGTACTGCCCGGAAATGAGGCTCGAAAACAATTTCGTCTCGCCCATGCTGAGCGCCATCTGCGTGCCCGCGATCTGCAGCAGCGCCTTTTCCTCGGCTTTGTCGTCGGATAATATCTTGCTGATCTCGCCCAGAACCCTCCCGTGGATGATCGCGGACAGCGTCACGTTCGGATTTTGCGCGGCGCACTTTGCGATCGCCATGCGGAACCCGTCCATGCCGACCATGGTCGCGCAGTCATTGCGAATGTCCAGAAGGCATCCGTTTAGCACCTCGCGCGAATCGTTGACCGCGACCGCGAAGGAAGTCCTGTCGATCAGGCTCTTGAAGTCCTCCTTATCGATAGATATCTGTTCGTCGCCGTTCACCTGCGGAAGCGCGGGATATTCCTCGCTGTTTTGGGCAGCAATCGTCATGCGAACGCCCGGGCATTTGACGACGACCGTCTTCTTATCCGTTTCTTCTACCAATACGGTCTGCTGCTGCGGCATTTTGCGCGCCACATCCAGAAAGAGTTTCCCGGGCAAAACGGCGCTGCCTTCCTCGCGGATGTCTGCCGGAACTTTGGTGACGATGGAAAGATCCCCGTCGGAACACGTGAGGGTCACGGAATTGTATTCCGCCTGAAGCAATACGCCCTCCAAAATGGCTTTGGGGGTTCTCGAGGACAGCGCCCTCGTAGCGACCGTCAGGCCGTTCAAAAGATCGGAAATCGAGCAGGTAAAGCGCATAGCGACCTCCTATATTGTTCGTACTATATCCCCTAAGAGTAGTAGTAGCAGTAGTAGTAGTGTGGAAACTGTGGAAAGGGCGGTTTCTGCCCGATCCATCGGGATTTTCCGTCGGGCAAAGCGTGTGGATGACCGCACTTTTCGCCCACATTTTCTCCACTTTCCCTGTGGATATGTCATTTTCCGATGTCGTTTTTGAGCTGTTCGATCTCGGAAGCGAGCAGCGGATTGTCCCGCATATATTGCATCACCTTGTCGCAGGCGTGGAGCACCGTGGTATGGTCCTTGCCGCCAAAGGCATCGCCTATTCTGGGGGTGGAAAGGTTCATTAGTTCCCGCGCAAGGTACATGCAAATTTGCCTCGGGCGCGTGATCTCGCGGTTTCTGCGGTTGGAGACGATCAGTTCCTTGTCGACGCCGAATTTTTGCGATACGGCTTCGATGATGAGATCCACCGTGAGCTTTTTCGGCTCCTTCACGCCCATGACGCCGGTGAGCGTCCGCTCCGCGAGCGATTTGGTGATGGGGCGCTGTTCGAGCAGCGCGTTTGCCGTGACGCGCGTGAGAAAGCCCTCCAATTCGCGGATGTTCGATTCGACGTTTTCCCCGATGTAGTGGATCACCTCGTCCGGAACGTCTATGTTGTCGTGCTGTGCCTTTTCGCGCAGGATCGCGCAGCGCGTTTCATAGTCGGGCTTTTGGATGTCCGCGATCAATCCCCACTCAAAGCGGGAGCGCAGCCGCTCCTCGAGTCTTGGGATGTCCTTAGGCGGACAGTCCGAGGAAATGATGATCTGCCTTCCGAGAGAATGCAGGTGATTGAAGGTGTGGAAAAACTCCTCCTGCGTGGAATCCTTGCCGGAGATAAACTGAATATCGTCCACCATGAGGATGTCGACGCCGCGCAGTTTTTCGCGGAACTCCTGGTTCGTGTGGTGCGCGATCGCTTCGATCAATTCGTTGGTGAAGTTCTCGCTCGTGATGTACAAAATCTTCGCTGCCGGATTTTCGGACGTCACAAAGTGGCCGATGGCGTGCATCAGGTGCGTCTTTCCGAGGCCGACACCGCCGTACAGGAAAAACGGGTTATAGGCCTTGCTCGGCATCTCCGCGACGGCGCGCGCAGCGGCGTGGGCAAAGCGATTCGAAGAACCCACGACAAAACTGTCGAAGGTGTACTTCGGGTTGAGCGGCGTCGTCAGCGCGGAATGGTTGATCTTTGCGACTTCCTGTGCCTCCTGCGACCTGTCCACGATTTCGATCCCGTATTCCCTGCCGAACGCTTCCTTAATGGAGCCGGAGAGGATCGAGTAATATCGGGACTTGAGCGTCATCGCGGTGACGGAATTGTCGCAACGAATCAGAAAGGAGTTTCCCGTGATGCCGATCGGCTCTAACTGCCTGAACCATGTGTCGTAGCTATGGGGTGGAATCATCGCCTGAATTTTCTCCAAGGCAATCTTCCACGGTCGTTCGGTCGTCGCGATTTCAGCCATGTTGTCCCCCACTGTAGTGAAATATTCCGAAGATTTTGCACAAATTTTCCACAAGGCTGTGGAAAAGCCTGTGGATAGGTTTTTTGCGTCTGTGGATATCATACCAAATATCGCGCCGCGTTTCAAGCGCAAAAAGCACCTTTTTTTCAAAATCCTTTGGCGGAGACGATTCCAATATATGGGGATATCTATATCGTTTTATCCACAATATCGGGTGCTTTTCCACAGGTTATTTTGGGAGGAATCTTTTCATTTTCTCAAAAAAACATGGATTGGGGCGGATGTGGAAACTTTGTTGACAGGCTGTGAACAGTGCGCGAAACCCTGTGCAAAACCGTTGCAAAAAGTTTCAACAGGGAGTATAATGGTTTGACAAACGGATGATTTGGAGGAAACAATCATGAAGCTTGGGGTCGTAGGCCTGCCGAACGTCGGCAAGAGCACCCTGTTTAACGCGATCACCTGCGCGGGCGCGCAGGCGGCAAACTATCCTTTCTGCACGATCGAGCCGAACACAGGCGTGGTCGCCGTGCCGGATCCGCGGCTGGACGTGCTGCGCGATATGTATCATCCCGAAAAATATACGCCCGCGATCCTGGAGTTTTTGGACATCGCGGGGCTGGTGCGCGGCGCGAGCAAGGGCGAAGGATTGGGAAAGAGATATTTGTGGCACATCCGCGAGGTGGGCGCGGTCGTACACGTTGTGCGCGGCTTGCAGGGCGACAACGTGATCCACGTGGAGGGCTCGGTCGATCCCGCGCGGGACATCGAAACCATCCAAACGGAACTCATCCTTGCGGACATCGAGGCGGTAGATAAGCGAAAGGACAAGGCGCTTCGGCTCGTAAAAAACGGCGACGCAAAGCTCAAGGAAGAGCTTGCCGTGGCGGAAAAGCTGTCCCGGCACCTGAACGAGGGAAAGCCCGCGCGCACCTGCGCCCTTACAAAGGATGAAAAAGCAATCGTCGATGCGTGGTTCCTGCTCACGACAAAGGCGGTCGTGTACGCCGCGAACATCTCCGAGGATATGATCGGGCAGGATTCGCCCTATGTGGAAGCGGTCAAGGAAATCGCGAAGAGGGAGCATTCGCAGGTGCTCGTAATTTGCGCAAAGGTCGAAGAGGAGATCGCGCAGTTAGACCCCGAGGAAAAGGCGCTGTTCCTCGAAGAAATGGGGATCGGCGCATCGGGCCTGGATCGCCTCGTCGTAATTTGTTACGACCTGCTCGGGCTCATCAGCTTTTTGACGGCGGGCCCCAAGGAGGTTCGCGCGTGGACGATCGAGAAGGGAACGAAGGCGCCGCAGGCCGCGGGCAAGATTCACACGGATTTCGAGCGCGGCTTCATCCGCGCGGAGATCGTCGCATATGAGGACCTCGTGCGCGAGGGCGGCATGAACGCATGCAAGGAAAAGGGGCTCATCCGCTCCGAAGGCAAGGAGTACGTGATGAAGGACGGCGATGTCACGCTGTTCCGCTTTAACGTATAATATAGAAAGAGATGGCGGCGGTTGCCGTTAATTTTCCCGTTTGCGCTTGACAGGGGCGGGGAAAAAATCGTATAATATATGTTGCGACGCGGGTGTAACTCAATGGCAGAGCGCCAGCCTTCCAAGCTGGATACGTGGGTTCGATTCCCATCACCCGCTTTGGCTTTTGCGGTAGTAGCTCAGTTGGTAGAGCGCCACCTTGCCAAGGTGGAGGTCGCGAGT